>JBDSEC010000677.1:0-5067 GCA_039920205.1 Pyrinomonadaceae bacterium | reverse complement strand
TCCGGCGGCCAATATAATGTTCCGATCGTGTTTCGCGGACCGAACGGTTCGGCGTTTCAGGTTTCGTCCCAGCACTCGCAATCGATGGAGTCGTGGTACGCCCACTTTCCCGGGCTAAAGGTAGTGCAGCCCTCGACCCCCGCCGATGCCAAAGGCTTGCTGAAGAGTTCCATTCGCGACGACAACCCGGTCATCTTCATGGAGCAAGAGCGCATGTATGGGAACAAAGGCGAGGTTCCGGACGACGACGACTTCACGATCCCGCTGGGCGTGGCCGATATCAAACGCGAAGGAACCGATGCGACCATCGTGGCGCGTTCGATCATGGTGCCGATCGCCTTGAAAGCCGCCGAACAGTTGCAAGAACAAGGTATTTCGGTCGAAGTTATCGACCCGCGAACCATCCGTCCGTTGGATCTGGATACCATTATCAAATCGGTAAAGAAGACCAACCGTTTGGTCGTCGCCGAGGAATCGCACTATTTTTGCGGAGTCGGCGCCGAGATCACGGCCGCGGTTCAGGAACAGGCTTTCGACTATTTAGATGCACCGATCAAACGGCTATCGTCGGTTGATGTGCCGATGCCTTACGCCAAAAATTTGGAACAGCTCGCGATCCCCGACTTGGAACGAGTGATCGCGGCGATCAAGGAAGTTGCTTACGCGGAATAACGCGGGTAAATGTAACCGGCCGGCGCGCCGATAATCGAACGTTCAAGGAAAAGGACCAAAAATGGCCACGAAAGTTGTGATGCCCAAGCTCTCGCCGACCATGGAAGAGGGCCAACTGGCGCGCTGGTTGAAAGCCGAAGGCGATAAGGTTTCAATGGGCGAACCGATCGCCGAGATCGACACCGACAAAGCCACGATGGAGATGCAGGCGCTAAGTGAAGGCGTCCTGCGAAAGATCTTGATCAAAGAAGGCGAGAGCGCTCCGCTTGGTCAGATGATCGCCATCGTCGGTAAGGCGGACGAAGATATTTCAGCGTTACTGGCGGAGGCCGCGGCAACTCCAGCCGTTTCGAAGGCCGTCGAAGCTGCTCCGGCGCCGGCCGAGGAAGCAAAACCGACCGCTCCGGCGGAAAACGCGGCGGCGGTTCCAGCAGCAGCAGCGCCAACGGCCGCATCGAATGGTCACGCCGAGCTGGGCGGTCGTATCGTGATCTCGCCGTTGGCGGCGCGGATGGCGGCCGAAGCCAACCTAAACGCACGCGACATTAAAGGCACGGGTCCGGCGGGACGCATCATCAAACGAGATGTCGAAGCCGCGATGAAAGCCGGGACGGCCACGCCGTCGGCCGCTAAAGCGTCGCGCGAATTCGTGTTGCCCGAGATCGAAGGAGCGTCCGCTTATCGCGACGAACCCGCTACCGAAATGCGCCGTACGATCGCGCGTCGATTGGTCACTTCGATCGGTCCGGTACCGCATTTCTTCCTGACTATCGAAGTAGAGATGGACCAGTTGGCCGCGGCTCGTAAAGCCGTGAACGAAGCCAATCCGGAAATTAAATTGAGCCTGAACGATTTTATTGTGAAGATCACAGCCAATGCCTTGGTCAACCATCCACAGGTAAACGCTTCGTATCAGGACAAGACCGTTCGCTATTACGAGAGCGCCGATATTGGCGTGGCAGTGGCGGTCGAAGACGGGTTGATCACTCCGATCATTCGAGGGGCGAATAACAAAGGCGTTGCGGCGATCTCGGCCGAGATCAAGGAAAAGGCCGAACGGGCCCGGCATCGCAAACTACGGCCCGAGGAGTATACGGGCGCGACCTTCTCGATCAGTAATCTGGGAATGTTCGGCATTGAGGAATTTACCGCCATCATCAATCCGCCCGAGGCCGGCATTTTGGCGATCGGCGCCGTGACCGCCAAACCGGTCGTGCGCGACGGCGAAATGGTGGTTCGTCAAATGATGCGGATCACGATGTCGTGCGACCATCGCGTGATCGACGGGGCCACCGGAGCAAAATTCCTGCAGACCCTGAAACGTTATTTGGAGAATCCGATCTACGTTTTGGTATAACGCGGAGTTCGCAGACAACTTTTCAAGTTGATGCTGGCAGCGCGGCCATAAGTGCCGGGCTGCCAGTTTTGCTTTCACGTGACGCAACCCACTTCAACCAAAATCGAGACGAGAATTGGACCGCACCTGGCGTTGATCGCCGTGCAGGCCCTTTTCGGCACGTGGCCGATCGCCGGAAAGATCGTTCTACGTTCGTTATCGCCGATCGGGTTGGTGGCGTTTCGAATTTTTGGCGCCGCCCTGGCATTGATCGGTTTGACCTGGTTATTGGGCTTCAAACGGATCGAATCTCGGCGCGAGTATGGACAACTCGCACTCTATAGTTTAATCGGTGTCGTCCTCAACCAACTTCTCTTCGTCAAGGGTTTGGCGATGACCACGGTAATTAACGCTACCCTTATAAGCTCGACCATTCCCATTTTCACTTTGATAGTTGGCGTTGCCTTGGGCAAAGAGTTTATTACCACGCGCAAGGTGGTTGGCATTGCCTTGGCCGCCGCCGGGGTGATCTATCTGGTGAATCCCGCGCAGGCCGATATGTCGCGCGATTCGTTGGTCGGTGACGGGTTGTTGCTGGTCAATAGCCTTTGCTATGGCGCGTACATCGCGTTAACCAAAGACCTGGTACGCAAATACGGCGCGTTGACCGTGATCACCTGGGTTTTTCTGCTGGGTAATGTGGTGACGCTTCCGCTGGCGGTTTGGCAAGTTGCGCCCGGAACGATCGTGCAGATGAGCGGCCTAACCTGGGTGTGTCTGGCTTACGTGATCCTGTTCCCGACGGTGACTGCCTACTTCCTCAACGGCTGGGCACTGACCCGAGTGGACCCGAGCGTAGTCGCGATCTACATTTATTTGCAGCCCCTGTTCGCGTTTGCCTTGGCGCCGTTGATCTTGGGCGAGTGGTGGAATTCGCGCGCCTGGTTGGCGATGGCCTTGATCTTTGCCGGCGTCTTTGTGGTCAACCGGCGACGGCGTCTGGTTCCCGTGGCTGCCTAAAGCTCCGCTAGAGCTTGTTCACTTGCACCCATTGTGCCGCGGTACCGATACGGCCCGTTCTGACATCGCGCACCGCCACGCGCACTTGATAAAGGCCGGGTGCGAGCCACGTGTCGTGAATAAAGATCGTACCCGCGCGTTCACGTTCGCTGGCATCCGACGCCAGCGGCAATACCTTTACCTTACCCACAAAACTATCCGCCGGCTTTCCCTTCTCGTCGTAAAAGATCGCGCCGATATCCAGATCCGCTCCCTCGCCGGGCGTCAGAAGATTCAGCACCGAACGGTCGATCTGGATCGTAGCGGTCAATCGGCTGCTGTTGGCCAGTACCGGAATCACCGAAACGCCGACCCGAGTAGGGATCTCCTGCTGCGGGATGGCCGTGTCGATCATGGCACGGATCTCGTTCTCGCGCGCCTTGACCGGATCTTTTTCCTTTTTTCCGACGCCGGCCAGTTTTAGCGGCTCGGTCATGTAGTAACCGTTGCGCACCCGAACCGTTAGCTCGGGATGCCCAATGACGCTAACTTCGATCTTCTTGAACTTGCGGTTTTTCTCTTCGTCGCCTTCCGGCTGCCAGGCCAATAGATAATAGACCGAGGTTTCAGCCAATACGTTTTTGACCAACTCGGCCATAGGCGCGTTGGTATTGCGGATGGGGGTTCCGCCGGTATCGCGAGCCAAGGCATTCATGCCGTCTTGCGAAGCCGCCAATTCGCCAATATTCGCCGTGGATAATAGATTGTTCACGTCCATCACCCCACCAGTCGCATCCAGTCCGGTGTTGACCAGGCCACGAACGTCGATGGTGTAAATGACCACACCCGCGCGATTAGCGCCATCGGTTATGCGTTTGATCCGTTCCGACGAAGTGGCCCGCCGATCGGTAAGCAGAAATCCATCGGACATCACAAATACTAGCTTGCGTCCCGGCAATTGCGCAGCGGTGCGCATCAGCCCTTCCAACATTTTGAGCGTATCGTCGGTCGACGGACCGGCCTGCATCGATACCTCGCGCGCCCGATTCATCACCATCGCCCGCGCGCTGGCCGGATCGACAAATTGGATGGTTTCGCCATTCACCTTGATCGTGTTATCACGCAGCAACTGCAACAGGTAGAAGTCCAAGGCTTCCTTATCACCATTGTTTATCTGCGCCGCAAGATATTCCGACATCGGCGGCTTTTCAATATCGGGCATCCGCCGCGTGCGGAATGAGAGTTTCGCGACCGCTTCGCGTAACACGAACTTGTCGTCGGTAAATTGTTGAAGGAATCCGAGCTGGCCGCTGCTGGAGGTGATCGCGACCTGATCGTTCACCAACATGGCGTTGTCCAAAAACTCGTTCAATGACTTCCGGGTTTTGATCAGGCTTTCCTGCGACAGATGAAGATCATCAACAAAGAAAATGATCGTACGGCCCCGGCCCATCCGGGTGCCGATCCCAGAAGTCGAGGTGCCGGTGGCCGAGGTATCGGTGCCACCGCCAGTTCGGCCGCCGGAAGTATCCATTTGGCTGCCGGCCGCCACTCGTTCGAAAAACGGGATCGGCCGCGATTGACCGTTGATCTTTAGGGAAAACTGCTCCGGTTTCAGTCCGTCAACGAAGTGCCCTTTTTTGTCGAAGACCATAATGTCAGTCTGGACCAATTCCGTCTTAATGCGGATGACATCGTCGTCCGCCGCTGGTTGCGTCGGGTTGGCCCGGTCTTGGGCGCGCGTGATGGTATTGGCCAGAAAAAGACCTACGAAGAAAAGCAATCCACAGATGGATGCATTTCGGAGTGCGAACTTCATTCCAAATACTCCTGAAGGCCCACAAAAACGGGGAAACATAACGTACGGAATTTTACTCCACTATTGTATGTGTTTGCACGAACTTAATATCGATAGCCGCTTGCCGGGAGCAATTAGAAGTGCGAGTTCGTCGTTAGCATTCCAAGTTATGGGGAACTCGGATGGGCTGGCCGCTTCGGCCGCAAAGCTCCCCTCCTTGAACAAGGAGGGGTAAGGGACCGCAGGTCCCGGGGGTGGTTGT
>JBDSEC010000676.1:0-8765 GCA_039920205.1 Pyrinomonadaceae bacterium | reverse complement strand
ACCGCATCGTCGACGGCGTGAGTATAGGCATCGACCGCCCGCGCGCGCCGATAGAATCCACAGAATTTACAATCGGCGACACAGATGTTGGTGTGATTGAAATGGCGGTTGACGTTGTAATACGTCGTGCGGCCGTGCATCCGCCGTCGCACATGATCGGCCATCTTCGCCAAGGCGCCCAAGTCGTCAGTGCTATAGAGATCGAGACCTTCCTCAAAGCTAAGGCGTTCGCCGGCCTCGACCTTCAAGGCAATATTTCTTAATTTCGGATCGTGTGAAAACCGCATAAAATTCCTAAAGGCAAAATACCGAGTTAACCACTAATAAACACGAATAAAAGAACCACGATTTACCACTAAGATTTCTAATCGTTCAATCCCATACCGCCGCCAAGTCTAGAACAAATCCGTTCAAAACCGGATCCCCCGAGACGGTTTGTGGGTCATCAAGGATCTCAACTTCTTGACCTTGCCGGTAAACGTAAACGCGCCGGTCGATAGGATCTATTAGCCAGCCAAGTTGGGCACCGTTTTCGATGTACTCTTCCATTTTCGATTTAACGACTGGAAGTCGATCTGTTTCAGACCGTAACTCGATCAAGAAATCCGGGCAGATACGCGGGAACTTATTCTGAGCGGCGGCGGACAACGCATTCCAGCGATCCGTTAGGATCCATGATAGATCAGGCGACCGGACAGCTCCGTTCGGAAGTGTAAAAGCCGTCGATGAGTCATACGCTTCTCCCGTTCCGTCACGATTCATCCAATTGCCAAACTGAACGGCCAATCTAAAATTGTATTTTCCTGTCTTGCCAAACGTAGGCGGCATAATGAGAATATCCCCCTCTTTGGAACGTTCGATACGAAGATCCTTGTTACGTATACAGAAGTCAACGAAGTCGTCCTCGGTCATTTCCAAGCGAGGGCCGAAGTCCACTTTGAAACCAAGTACATCAACCCAATGCGATTCAATTGTCAGCGGCTCGTCCAAAACCGTACTCATGCTCGAAACTCCTTTCTATCGACTGTGCATCAGCACACCAGCCCCGAAGGTTATCAACAATATTACGCTAACAAACGCATTTGTGGTAAAGAAGGCGGCGTTCAAACGGCTCAAGTCGTTGGGCCGCACCAGCGTGTGTTGATAGGCCAACAAGGCCCCGGTTATGACCACGCCAACCAGACCCAGCGTCCCTACGCCCGAGATCAAGTATAGGACGATCAGGGCGAAAAACGCCTGTGCATGAAAGATCCGGGCGATGCGCAAGGCTCCCGCGACGCCGAATTTCTGGGGGATGGAATGCAATCCCGACTTACGGTCGAAATCGGCGTCCTGGCAGGCATAGAGCACATCAAAACCGGCCGTCCACATCATCACCACCAAAGACAAAAGGATCGGCACCGGACTATCTAATGCGCCGCGAACGGCGATCCACGCCCCGGTCGGGGCAATGGCAAGCGCCCAGCCTAGGAAGAGATGTGAAAAACTCGTAAATCGTTTGGTGTAGGAATAAAGCAGCACGCTGGCCAGCGCGGCCGGTGACAAGATCAACGTCAATCGATTCAATCGCCACGCCGCCACGAAAAAAAGTGCTGCGGATACCGCCAAAAATACCCAAACAAAAGCGGCGGACAAGGCGCCTGTGGGAATGGCGCGCATCTTGGTGCGCGGATTCGCGCCGTCCATCCGCGCGTCTACGATCCGGTTGAACGACATCGCCGCCGAACGTGCGCCCACCATGGCTAAAGTGATCCATAGGATCTGTCGCCAACCGGGCAATCCATTCGCCGCTAAAACCGCACCCAGAAAAGCGAAGGGAAGCGCGAACAGCGTGTGTTCGAACTTGATCATCTCAAGCGTAGTGCGAATGTTTTGGAGAAATCTAGCCAACGACAATTGTTCCGGTTTGCTACCGGGCTCCTAATGAAATGTCCATCGCAAATTTGGGACCGCTAACTTCGATCTGTAAAACCGCCTAGATCGATTACACCGCCTTGGCAGATCGCCAATCAGTCACTAGCGCATTCGCAAAATGCCCGCTCATGGTCCGGCCGTTGGCTTCATTTCCAGCAAACGCATTTGTAATGGTCTGGTTATGCTACTTAGAAACCAATTGTTGAGCGTTTTAACAATTTGGGTCGACAAGACAACGACACCTTCGGGCCTAGACATCAACAAAAACACCGAATAGGTGGGCCGGGTTTGAATAAACTCGGTCCATGAACTCACGGCAAAAGTAGTTCCGCTAGGTTTTACGGGATCCAATCGGTAAGTGATCAATGATACCTGCGAGTCGGTGACGGAATTCACCAACTCGACGGCCACGTGTTCAGCGCTTTGTTTCTTGTTCCAGTTCGCAACCCACTTCTCCAGATCCTGGCGCTGAGAATCGACTTCGAAACTAGCGTAAAGCTTAATGGGCGAACGGTGCGGAATCTCAGTGTCCGGGGAAAACACCACAGTCGTGGATTCTGGAAGTTGAAGTTTGGCGCGTAATAACGAGTAAGTGTCCGGGCCCAAAAGCCGCAGACTCACGATGGTGTAATGCAGGACCCACTTACCGTCTTCATGTTTTTCTTTGGTTTTGTAGTAAAGGCTGATCCAATGTCCGACTGGCAGATCTGAAAGTGCCAACGGTCGGGACGTGCCCGTTTGGTTCGCTTGCTTTTCTGGCTTCGGCAATTTAACGAGGAAAGTTCTCGTCGCGCTGTCTTCGCCCCCAGATAGAGTGATTTCGCTCCGACTCTCATCGACTGAAACGATCTGCCCGAAAGCCGGGCCTTGGATCACATCGTCGGCGTTAACTTGTGAAAAGACGCCACCGAACAAAACAAAAACCGCTGCTAATACAATTCCCCTCATTCGCCCTCTCCTGTGGTCGAATCGCCCTTCCACTGCGTGGCGGTCGAATGGGGCACGCCGAATTGGTCTAAAATGCGAAAAACTAAATGATCGACCAATTCGATGATCGTCTTGGGTCGGTGGTAGAAACCCGGACTGGCCGGCAGAATTCTGGCTCCGGCCTGCGACAGTCGCAACATGTTTTCGATATGGATCTGATTGAACGGGGTTTCGCGCGGCACAATGACGAGTTTTCGGCCTTCTTTTAGTGTCACGTCGGCTGCGCGATGGATCAAGTTGGTGCCCGCACCGCTGGCGATCGCACCCATGGTTCCCATTGAACACGGCACAATGATCATCCCGCTTTGCGGGTGCGAGCCCGAGGCCGGCTTCGCCGCCAAATTATCCAACCGATGAAACCGCACGATGGCGGAATCCTCCGCTAATCCTAACCATTCATTGATCGCTCGCGCATCCGGATCGCGCAGGTTCGCACCCAACTCGACCTGCGCCACCGTACGTGCGGCGCCCGACATGATCAGATTGATGCGTTCGAGCGTCCCGCTGGCGGCGAGATGGATCAGCGTGCGTTGGGCATAGATCGCACCCGATGCACCGGTTATGGCTACGGTAAGTTCCATGAAATTGATTTACACCGACAATGATCCTAACCACGGAATCTTACGTTTCGCTGAGGGCAAGCGCAAGGATGGGCCAATTCGGCCGCAGATTCGTTAAATGTTAAGATGGCTCTTTTCGTTGGGTTGGAATTATGGATCTGAAAGAAATCGAACAACTGTTGTTGGCGTTTCGCGCCGGTGAGATAGAAACCGCCGACGCGGCGCAGCAACTGCACGATCTTCACTTCGAAGACATCGGCTTTGCCCGCGTGGATCATGCGCGGAGTAAGCGGCAGGGATTCCCCGAGGTCGTTTTTGGCGCGGGTAAAGAACGGTCGCAGGTCGTAGATATCGTTGAACGACTGCTAAAGCGTTCGCCGAACGTATTGGTGACCCGTACCGATGCCGGGACCTTCGGCGAGGTCCGCAACGTCGCGACCGATGCCGAGTGGCATGAATCCGCGCGCCTTATCCGGATCATGCGTGACCGGACCGAACTGGGAGTGGGCGAGATAGCGGTCGTGACCGCCGGTACCAGCGACATACCGGTGGCGGAAGAGGCAGCCCTAACCGCGGAGGCGATGGGAAACAAAGTGCGGCGGATCTGGGACGCCGGAGTCGCCGGTATTCACCGAATTCTGGCCGAGCGTGAGCTGTTGAGTAAGGCGCGTGTGGTAGTTGTCGCCGCGGGCATGGAGGGTGCGCTTCCGTCAGTAGTGGGTGGTTTGGTTAACGTGCCGGTCATCGCGGTGCCGACCAGCATCGGTTACGGCGCGTCGTTCGGTGGCGTAGCGGCATTGCTGGGAATGCTGAATTCATGCTCATCTAATGTCACGGTCGTGAATATTGACAACGGATTCGGGGCGGGGTTTGTGGCGAGTTTGATAAACCGCAAGGAATTGAAAGGTTGAGCCATTGGGACATTGAGTCAGTGGGACATCGAGTTATTGAGTTATTGAGTCATTGTGATCAGCGGAGTTCGTTTTCCTTTGGGGTTTTCTTTTCGTGCCGGCGCCCTGTCGTGAACTGCCTGGTTCTGCCGCAAATGGCCCAATGCTATCTCGCGATCTCACGCAAAGCCGCTTAGGCCCAAAGTTCGCAAAGAAGAATAGTTCGGTGCAACCACAACCGCTCAATTCAATGAATCAATGAATCAATGACCCGATCACCCAATCCCTCTACGGGTAGATCAACACGTACAGCTTATCCGCCCAATCCGATTCCGCGTCTTTTAGCAGATTGTATTGAGCCACGGCGGCGTCGCGATTGCCCTGCTTTAAATAGACCCGGCCCAGGTTGAAGCGTGCCTTACCGAAATCGCCGTTGATGCTGATCGCCTGCAGCAAGACCTGACTGGCTTCGTCCAATTTATCCAGTTCAATACTCGTCTCGCCCAAGTAGTTATAGACCTTGGCGTCGTTGGCCTTAAGCAGTCGCAACTGTTCGAAAGCTGTAAGTGCTTCAGGAAATCTCTTCTGTTTGAAATAGCCTAAACCGAGACGTTCATACGCATTGGCGTGATCCGGCTTGAGCGCGATCGTCCGCTTATAAGCCAACATCTCTTCGTCCGTTCGGCCGAGTTTGCCTAAAGTTAAGCCCAGCGCATACTGCGCATCGCCATTGTATTGGTCCAATTTGATCGCTTGCTTATAGGCATCGGCGGCTTCCCGAAATTGTGACAGCGCATAAAGCGAGGCGCCGATGTTAACGTACGCTTCGGCCCAATCCGGCCGCAACCGCAACGCTTGCCGTGACGCCTTCAAGGCTTCGGTGTGACGTCCCAACATGCCGTAACAGAATCCGGTCTGGTACCAGGCTTCCGGATAATCGGCATCGGCGTCGGTGGCGCGCTCAAAATAGGGAACTGCCTTGGTCCATTCGTCACGCGAAAGGAAACCCAGCCCTTGGGCATAAAAGCGTTCGGCGTTGGCGCGCTTGCTCCGCTTGGCGCCGCTGGCATTATCGGCAAAGGTTTGCAATGTACCAGCCTTAAGTAAACCGACTCGCTCGGACGGCACGGCAAAATTCAGGCTTTGGCCTTCGGATGCCTGTAAGGTCGCGACGCCGATCACTTGGCCCTGCATGTTTACGACGGGACTGCCGGACGAACCGGGCGAGATGGGCGCAGTGATCTGGATTATGCGGCCGTAACCAGGGATCTCGCGCACGGCGGAAACGATCCCGTTCGATACGGAACCTTCCAAGCCGAACGGATTGCCGATAACAACGATAGATTCGCCTTCCAACGGGATCGCCCGATCCATCGGAAGCGGAATGCCGACGGAACCCGGAACATCCACGGAAAGCATGGCCAGATCGCCTTCCCCATCAACGGCCAAAACACCCTTCACGGCGAAGACAGCGCCGCTGGCCAGATGAATATCCACGCGAACGGCGTTTTCGATGACGTGGCGGTTGGTAATCACCTGTCCAGCAGCGATGAAAAATCCGGACCCACGCGATAGGCGCTCGCCACGCGCACCAAAGGTTTCGATCGCGACCGCGGAGGGTTTGATACGCTGAACGAGTTCAGGGAGGAAGTCCTGGGCGGTGACTCGTGTTGGCGAACCCAATAAGGCTAGGAGGGCCAAAAAGATGACCGTCAGGCCAATGCCGAATTGTGACCGGCGGTCCGAAACCACCGCTAGACTAGGGGTCATTCCAATGTTCCAAACACCGGCGGTCGAAGACCGCCTCTAAACTGGGTTAGCTAGACTAGTCTTCGCTGCGTTGACCAATTCGACGACTCGCGCAACGACACCATCCAACGCGACTTCTTCCGTGGTTTTTCCGTTACGGGTAAATAGCTCTACGATCCCTTCCGTCAATTTCTTGCCCAAGGTCAACCGGAAGGGAATGCCGATCAGATCGGCGTCTTTAAATTTAACGCCGGCCCGTTCGTTGCGGTCGTCCAGCAAAACGTCCAATCCTAAATATGACAATTCGGCATAGATCCGTTCGCCGGCGATTCGCATGTCGTCATCTTTGATATTGGTGATGGTGACGACTACATCGAACGGCGCGATCGATTGCGGCCAGATAATGCCATCTTCGTCATGATGCAATTCGATCGCGGCGGCCATGATCCGTTCCACCCCGATGCCGTAACTGCCCATCACGATCGGCACGGCTTTTCCGTTGGGATCCAAAATATTGGCACCCATCGCGACCGAATATTTGGTGCCGAGTTTGAAGATATGGCCGATCTCGAGTGCCTTGTATACTTCCAGCGTGCCGGATTCGCAATTGGTGCAGCCCTCGCCGGAGTTGACCACCCGCAGGCTCGCCCAACTGTCCGGCGCGATATGCTTTTCGACACTGACTCCGCGAATGTGGTTGTCGTCGTCGTTCGCACCCGTCACCATTCCTTCGCGGCCGCGCAATGCATCGTCGGCGACAAACCCGAGTAATAATTTGCGGTCGATCTTGTATCCGCCCAAACTGCCCGCGTGTGCGCCCAGCAAGGCAAAGATCTCGTCGTCTTGCGCGGGACGCACGGCCGACGCACCGACCGCATCAGCCAGTTTCGTTTCATGCAATTGATGATCGCCGCGCAGCAAGGCCAAGACGGGTCCGGGCTCTTTTCCCTCAATGGTCGCGATATAGACCAAGGTTTTTATTTGTTGCGTCGCCGCCGCATCGTAAGGCGCATCGGTCAAGGCTTCGATGGTGCGAACGCCGGGGGTGGCAAACTTTTCCGGCTCATCAAGGCTAGCGCTGTCGCCGGGGATCGACCCCAGTCGTGATGTCGCCTTCTCTAAATTCGCCGCATAACCGCACGATTCGCAGACCACGATCAGATCTTCGCCGGCGTCCGTCTTAACCATGAATTCGCTGGACGCGGACCCGCCCATCGCGCCGGACGAGGCCTCGACGATGGAAAAATCCAAGCCACATCGGCTAAAGATCTTGATATAAGCGCCGCGCTGATCCTCGAACGACCGGTCCAACCCGGCCTGATCTACGTCAAAGGAATAGGCGTCCTTCATGATGAATTGACGGACGCGCAAGACACCCGATTTGGGACGCGCTTCGTCGCGGAATTTGGTTTGGATCTGATACCACACTTGCGGCAGTTGCTTGTACGAACGCAGTTCGTTTCGCGCCAGCGAGGTGAACACCTCTTCGTGCGTCATTCCCAGGCAGAGGTCTGCGCCCTTGCGATCTTTAAGCCGGAACATGTTGTCGCCCATTACCGACCAGCGGCCACTTTCTTCCCAAACCTCGCGCGGATTCAGCGCCGGCAAAAAGAATTCTTGACCACCGACGCGGCCCATTTCTTGGCGCAATATCTCTTCGATCTTGATGATCACGCGCTGCGCCAAGGGCAAATAAGAATAGATGCCTGCCGCCAATTGGCGGACCAAACCGGCCCGCAAAAGTAGGCGATGCGACACCACCTCGGCATCGGCCGGGACTTCGCGCAACGTAGGAATATGTAATTTTGACCACTTCATAGAAACACTTAACTAACTCCCGAAATGCCGTCATCGAACGGGTATTGGGTAACTTGTACCGCTTAATTTTAAGATTGTGCCGGTTTATTCTGACTTAGCGGTATCAGTTCTGGCAAATCGCCGTCCGGCGGCCATACAATTGACGGGCGCGTGCATCTTAGGTTTGCCTGCGCCGACGCACGTCGTATAATTTTTGTACACGAATTTAAGTGGAGAGAAATTACCGACACAGATGCCAATTTACGAATACGAGTGCCAGAAATGCGGCCAGCGCTTAGAAAAGATGCAGGGGATCAACGATAAACCGTTGGTGCGCTGTCCGAAATGCAAAGGAAAACTCGAAAAGCAATGGTCGCAAACCAGTTTTCAGCTTAAGGGTAGCGGTTGGTACGTGACCGACTACGCCGCCAAGAAGGGCGATAAGAAATCCGAATCCACTAGTGAAAGCACATCCGAAACTAAATCGGACACGGATAGTAAAGAGACCAAGCCCGCGGCCGACACCGGAAAGGATCCGGGTGAGAAGAAATCAGCCGAAAAGGCGAAACCAGCGGCGGCGAGCAAAGAAAAGAAGTCGTCCGCGAAATAAATGTACGACAGACTGTTGGTCTGTCGCTGCCCGTCGCGAAGGATCCGAGTTTGAAATTTATCCGGCCTCTGGGGCCAGTTGAATCGACGGGTTAACAACCTGTCGTACGTTTGTTTTGCGGCTCTGCCGCTCTAGGTGCGGAATGGCTTTGCCATTCAGGTGGGATACTCTAGACCTTTGCGGCTACGCCGCCGCGGCGGCATAGCCGCAAGAATCTAATGGAAGGATCGATTTCTGAAAGGCAAAGCCTTTCCGCAC
>JBDSEC010000675.1:0-3030 GCA_039920205.1 Pyrinomonadaceae bacterium | reverse complement strand
GCGACCACCGATGCCGACGGGGCATAAACGATCTCGTTGGTCTTGATCAAATATGGTAGCGCTGAGTAATCCGCCCCTCCCGGTGCCGTGACCAACGCTTCGAAGGGAATATAGTTGAGCGCGCCATCGGCCACCACTAACACCCGCTTGTCACCAACGACGGTCGCCGCCGGTGCATAGACCGTGCTGTAGAGCGCATTCGCGGCTTTGGCATATTCCGCCGCGGGTCCGGCGGCCTGCGGGGCCAATCCCAAACCGCGCGTCGGAGCGGCAGGTAAATTGATGCCCGCGATCGGGGTCCGCAGTTTCGCCGGGATCAGTTGAGTACGCATCGCAAAAGCCTGATCATCCACGACGCTTCGCGAAGGCAACTTGTAAAGCGAAACACCGCTCTGCGTCACGGCCCAGAGGTACGAATTTGGTTTTCCTAAGCTGTAGGTCAACAACGCCGTCTTGTCGTCCAAAACCTGCTGTTGAACTTCGGCCAAGGTCAGCGGCTGCGGCTTGGTCAAAGAACCATAGCGCGGGCTGGCAGTGCGGATCTGGTTCTCGATCTGATCGAATTCGATCTGCAATCCATCGAGTTCCTTTTCCAGGTCACCGGTCGATTTCTTTTGCGCATCCGGATTCAAACTGGCGCCGGTCAACACCTCAGCGATCTGTTGCTGTCGGTCCAGATTGGCCTGTTTCTTTTGGATCAAGTCAGCCGGAACGCCTTCGGTAAGGTCGGAACCGATCTCGCCCAACATGTCCAACAGCGAGCGAGCGCGGCTCTGTTCGACGATCTTAAAGGCCTCGGACGCATCATTCAACGCCGGTCCTGCCAGGGTGGCGCTACCGCCGCCGGTCAAGATGGCGCGTTCCGCCAGAGCGCTCGCCGTCTCGTTGTAAACATCGGCCGTCGTGGCCAAGAAGGTAGTGCGCGATTCATCGAAACCGATCGAACCGGCGCGCAGTGTTTCGATCGTCTGCAGCGCCGCACGATACGACACGATCGCATCTTCGCGCGCCTTGGCGGCTTTGCCCTGGTCTGATTCGGCGCCGGCTTGGGCCCAAAGGCTGCGACCAACCCCGCGTTGTGCGGGCCATACCATATCTGGTTTTTTGTCCTTGCGGGCGCCATCGGCGGCCGTGTTGTAGAGCTTGACCGCGTCGGGATAGCGCCCTTGCACAAAGGCGACATCACCTAACCCGGTGCGGGCGGCGACGCGCCAACGCGCGGCTTGACCGAATTTTCCGTAGATGGGATTGTCCGCCGCGCTCAACGCGTTGGTGAAATGGGTTTTGGCGCTGTCGGCCTGGTTGTTGGCCGTGTCCAATTTGCCCAGACCCAATTCATAGATCGAATAGATAATGAATTGGCGATAGGCGGCCCGCTCTTGTTCCACCATATTCTTGACATCATTCGCCGCGGAAACCGCACCCGTGGCGCCGCTGACTCCGCCGGACGTGGCGCCTTTGATCTTGCCGAACATCCCGCCGACCTTGCCAGCCTTTTCTTGGGTCTGCTTGACCGCGTTGGTTTCGGGTTTGGTCACGCTCATCTGTGAATAGGCGCTGCGCGACTCGTTAAAATTGCCCTGCTGGTAATACATGTCGCCGATCTTGGAAAACATCAGGTTCGCGTTGTAGGTGTCGGTGGCCGAAGCGTATTGGCGATTTGCTTCTTGATAATGCGAAAGCGCCACGGCGTACTGTCCCTGACGGTTATAGAGATCACCCAGCGCATCATGCGTCGCGGCCTGGCCCTTTGCGTCGCTGGCTCCGGTAAAGGCGGCCAGCGCCTGATTCAAGGTCACCAACGCCTTGTCCGCGTTGCCTCGTTTCAATTGCGCTCGGCCTTGCGACAAAAGCGACGCACCGTCGCCCTGCGGCGCGGGTTCGGCAACCGGCCGGGCTGGCTCGGCCGCCCGCACGGATGCGTTGCCAACCGCGCCAATGCTGGTAAAGATGAGTGAAAGAGCAAGCAAACCTACTGTCGGTTTAACTACGAAATTCATACCGTCCTCCGAAACCTTGAATACTGGGAGTTACGCGGAGTACCGATCCTTCCGGTGGTACCCTGCGTATTGCCCGGTGAATGCGGTAATTCGATTCCGCCAATATCGGGCGGCGCCGCGGCAGCGGGCGCCGGTAACAACTAGTTGTGGATCAGATCGATCGCGGTGACCAAGGCTTTATCCGTGGACACGGCGCTCATGCGCACCACGGTCGGCGCGGGAGCGTCAGCGGGCAGACCCAATCCGCGCGCGGTCGATTCACGCTCGGTAGTGGTTTCCGCTTGACCGTAAACGGTCATCTTGCTAACCACGACCCGCGATTGCAGAGCGAACTTGACTTGGCTCCAATCCGTTTCGGACATCTTCAACGGACAGGTGTTTTTAGCTTTCGCGCAAAGCTTAACTAGATCGGCGCCGGTCGGGATGCCCACCAACGGTTGACGTGCAACGACAATATAGAGCCGCTCGACGGCCGGCTTGTTATCGAAAGTGAACCAACGATAGGACGGCTCGATTTCTTGGCTGGACGGAACTTCGCGGGGAACATGGGCATCGACCCAGTTCTTTCCGCCGCTGAGGCGCGCATCTGGAAAGATCATTTCGGGCGCACCGTCGTTTTCCGTGTGGAACACATACAGATAACCATCGATATTTGTTTCCAGCGCGATCCGAATGGCGTCGCCTGCAATGAACGAACGGTTCGGATCGGTCCGCACCGGACTGCCCGACCCGTCACGCATATAGATCGAATAACCTAAGCCGATCGGCTGGTTAGCGTAATTCTTGGTCGTGCCCGCCGTTGTGGTGCCGCCGGTTGTTTTGCCGGTGGACGTTCGACCAGTCGAAGTTCGCCCGGTCGAAGTGCGGCCCGTGGATGTGCGTCCGGTCGAGGTGCGGCCGGTTGTCGTCGACTTGCCCGTGCTCCCCGTCACACCCACCGTAGATTTACCCCCTCCGGTGCTGGTCACATTTGACGTGCTAGTGCCAGTCGAGGCACTGCCAGTCAGGGACGAGCCTCCGGCGGGCGCCG
>JBDSEC010000674.1:0-7774 GCA_039920205.1 Pyrinomonadaceae bacterium | reverse complement strand
GTTGGCCAGACCGCGGCCACGCCATCCGGTCGGTTCCTTTTCCGCGATCCCCTTCCCGTCGTCTTCCAACGCCAGCACCAATTCACCCTCATCATCGAGCGTCACCGTAAAATGCACGCGTTTGGCTTGCGCGTGCCGGCAGATGTTGCTGATAGCTTCTTGGGCGATCCGGTAGATCTGCATCTTTACGCTCGGCGCCAGTTGCAACCGATCTTCCAGATCATCCGGACAATTGAATTCAAAGCTGAACTTGTTCACTTCCGCCAGATGCGTGACCGCGTCGGTGATGGCGAACTCTAAGGCCGCGGCAAAACCCACGTTTTCCAGAACCGAGGGCGAAAGGTCCTCGCAGATGCGGCGGATCTCGTTCGAGACCGATTCGATCTCTTGCCGGACGGCGGCGGATCCGATCGCGCCCGGGGCGGTATCTCCATTGGGCGCCGGCAATTGATCCGTCATCAACATCAACCGGCGTAGGTCGGCCAGCGTTTGATCATGCAGATCGCGTGCGATGCGCCGGCGTTCCGATTCGGCTTCGTTGGCTAAGCGCAATCTGGCATCCGCCAATTCTTGATTCGCGCGCGCAAGCTCGCCTGAGGTCCGGGCGATGCGATGATGCTCGAAATTGGCCCAGAGCAAGGCAAACAACGCCAACAGCAACAGTAGCGATAACGCCGCCACCGTCCACGGGAAGGGCGACTTTGGTACGTTGAAGGTAAATTCGAAAGGTGCAGAGGGTACGAGATCCGCGCTATACGCGACCGCTTGCACCCGATAGGAGCCCGCGGCCAACCCCTCCATGGAAAACTGCGATTCGCGCGAGAGTTTTTGCTTTACGACTTTCCCCGCTGAATCGTAAAGCGTAAACACGTATTGGAACTGTTCGGGAAAAGTTCGAGTACTGGCCGCCGCGATATCTACCAATAGACTGTTCTGCGGATATTCGAGCCACAGTCCGTTGCGCACTTCGTCCATTGAATGGAGCCGTTTGCTGATCACCCGAGCCGGCGACACCAGCGGTGGCAGGCGCCCGGGTTCATAGTGGGCCAATCCACGCGTGGTGCCGATCACGATCCCCGGCGTCGCCGGGTCACCCCGATCGCGCGCCAACGCGGAAACCGCGGCCGAGGGCAATCCCTGCTCGGCATCAAAGGTGGACGCTACCAACCCGGACGGCGCATCGAGTGAGAGTTTGACCAAACCGGCCCCGGCCGTGGCGCACCATACCTCTTGCGAGTTCGCCTGGTCGCCCGCCACCATTACGGCTCGCGTATCGGCGTCGGGCAGGATCGGCCGCAATAACCCACCCCGAAAAGCAAACAACCCGCGCGACGTTGCAAGCCAATACAGACCCGCCCGGGTGCCGTCGATGGAACGAACCGCCGCCCCCATCAATTCGGCCAAGGCGGGTTCGTTTACTATTCCCTTTCCATCGAACAAGAAAACGCCGGCGGTCGCGGTACCGATCCACAATCGGCCATCCGCTCCATCGTGTAAACTAATGACTTCACGGGCTCGCTTTTCGGCATCACCCAGCGGCCAGACCGGCGTGATCTGATCCCCTTCCACCACTTCGATACCCCGCCCGAAAACCGCAATGTAAGTTTTGCCTTTAAATTGGGTGATCGCCCGCACACTGTTGCCGCCATCGCTGGAATTGTCACTTCCGGACAATTGTTTGAAGGCGGCCATTCCCGGCGACGGCGACGCATATAACCCGCTGGCAGTGCCGACCAACAATCGTCCACGCGGGTCTACGCTAATCGCGTATATAGTCCGTTGGGCCAATTCCGCGATCGCCCGCCATTCGCGCTGGCCCGGGTCCTGAACGAACAATCCGCGATTGGTGCCGCACCACAATCGACCGTCACGCGCCAGAAAGATCACCCGGACAAAACTGCTTTCCGCATTTGCCGAAACCGCTTCCAAACGCCACGCGCGCGGGTCAAACCGGCAGGCGCCGCGATCGGTACCGAACCAAACCACCTGTTCGCGATCGACAAAGATCGAGTAAACATTGTTCGAGCGTAACCCGCCGGCGGTTCCATCAAAGGTGAAATGCGTTTCGATGCGACCGTCGCGAACCAAATAGACCCCTTGACCCTCCGTACCGGTCCACAAACCGCCATCGGGTGCCGTGCGCAGAGCGGTGACAGTTCCCTTCACCCCTTCGATGTGCACCGGACGCGACGGATCGGTCGCTTCGAAGAGTCCCCCTTCTTCAGTTGACGAGCGCGTGCCCATCCACAACCGCCCCGCGGCATCGCGCTCAAGCGCCTCGACGTAACTAAAACGGGAACGGGCAGAAAGCTCGCGCGCGCCTTCCCCGTCGATCGAGATTAGACCGCGGCTGCGCGAACCGGTAATTAGCGATTCACCCGCCACCGCCAGACTGGTAAAGGCCAGCGGTCCGGGTTGCTCGGCTTTGGCATTACGCAACGGTTCTCCCGGCACTTGCCGCACGGTCCACCCGGTGTTCTGCACCGCCAGGTCGAACACCGTTCCATCGGCCGTGGCCAGTACGATCCGGCCCGGCGATGGCGCCAAGATCGAAGTAACGCTTTTTCCTTCAGTTTCTTTTACGGATTGAAATTGACCCGCCAAATATCGGGCCGCTCCGGCTTCGGTACCGACCCAGACCGCTCCGGCCTGGTCCAATTGCAGAGCTTGAACGCGACCGGCCGGCAAAACCGGATCCGTCACCGTTTGCGTGCGGCGTCCGTCGTAACGCGCCAATCCCGCATCGGTGCCAAACCACATGGCTCCGTCATTGTCTTGAGTGATCGCGCGAACCCGGTCCGACGGCAGACCATGAAACAGGGTAACGGCGCCCCATTGATGGAGCGAAGCGGAAGATATTTTCGGAGCGTCGTCGACCGATTGTGCGGCGAGGCTAAAGATGAAGCCGAGCGCGGCGACGGCACAGAGGAAAACCGAAAGTAACCGCCCCGGCCAACTGCGGAACTCCGTGATACAACCCGATAGAGTTTTGTCCGGCCGCTGACCTTTGTAATTGCAGTTTCCCACTGGTTGTTAAAGTCTGACGAATCCGGTTCAGATGACGCGAAGCGTCGATCTTCTCCTCGTCGCATAGCGACGGTTGAGTTTAGCCGTGGGTTTCAACCCACGGTGGGCGGGAGACGGTCGCACGTCGCGTCAGCGACGCTTGAATTTGGAGACATCTCTCCGACAATTCGAGCCTCGCGCCGATCACATCACGCTCACTCTGACGCCGAACGGTATTTTAATTCCACAATCACCAAATTCAATCGTCGCTAACGCGACGAGGAACGCTATGCAAATTTCCGTGGCTTGAAAGCCACGGCTAAATTCAGCCGTCGCTAAGCGACGAGGAAAGTTTCACGGCGGCGGTGATTCATTCACTTTTTGCCCGTGGTCTTCTTCAGTTCGTCGGCGTAACGCTTTCGGTCGCGTTCGATCCACGCTTCCAATTCGGCCGAGGCGCCTTCCAATTCTTCGTTATTCAGCAGCCCGCGGCGCAGGGCTTCGAAAAATGCGCGGGTGCGGACGTTGTAGGCCAGTTTGTCATAGGACTCGTTTTGCGTTCCTTCCGACATGGCAATGAATAGTTTCTCGTAGAGAGTAGCGAGACGGCTTTCGACCCCCCGCAGAGAAAGCGAACACTTGCGGGCGATAGCCCAATTGGAAAGTCCTAACGCAAGATAATAAAGCGCTTCGGCCTCGAATTCGGTTAGCAACGGCCGCTTGAACGAATCTTTGAACGCCGGGTCGATCATGTCGGCGCCGTCTTCCAACACGGCCGCGACAAAGCGCAGGAACCGTTCCTCGGGATTGTTCTTATGAATAAATCCGTAGGCCGGCGGCGGTTCGACCGTTTTGACCATTTTTCGGATCTCGTTGATATAGATCTCGTGCGGGAATTGGGTCCAGAAAACGATCCGGGCGCCGGGAAATTCCCGCCAGATGGCCCGCGCGGCTTTTACCCCGCTGAGTTTCGGCATCTGGATGTCCAAGACACAAAGATCCGGTCGGTGTTGCAGCGCCAGTTCCACGGTGGCCTCGCCATCTCCGGCCTCGATCACCGGCAAGTGATCCTTGAATTCCTTTTCCAAGATCTCGCGCAGGTAATGGCGCTGCGCAATGTTGTCTTCCGCGATCAATATCGACATATAAGTATCCTACACCAAACACCCGCTGACCCTGACTTTGACCGGCTTGCGCAAAAACGCTCCGCGCGTTTCGTCTAAACCTAATTACCACTCTCTCCCGGCAGTGCGGCGGAATTCATTTCGCCGAGTTTCGTATTGCGATATAGTGACGCTACATAATATGCAATCATCCATCCGGCGTCATCTAACATCGGCCAACGTGGGTTTTGGGTCAATGTGGATTCCCACAGACAGCCTGGGGTATTGGCCGGTATCGATACTGTTCAAACACGCGTAGCAGTCCAATTCACTTTTGTTGATAATCGCCACGATGTGCGAACTTCCCCAACCTGATTCACGGCTCTCGCGCACGAGATTCCTGCTCGCCGTGTTGTGTCTGCTCCTGAGCGTTGCGGCCGGGGCCTGTGGTGGGCGTCAGACCGAAGCGGCCACCCCAAAGCCACGTCCGCAACCCCGCCCGGTGAATCCGCTGGGCGACAGCGACCGGGACGGAATTCCCGACGGAGCGGAACTGCGGTCCTATGACGACCGCGAGAATTTTCGGACCTGGTTCACCGCGATCGCGGAAACCCAATTTTATACGACCAACAAAGAATGGAATCCGTCCCAACGCGATTGCGCCGGATTGGTCCGCTTTGCCTGGCGCGAATCTTTGCGCACCCACGACCGGCCCTGGTTCCAGCGGATGGGCCCGGAGTATCAACCGGTCGCACCCGACGTCACCGCCGTCAAATTAGCCGTCGGCCTCTTGGGCGAAAAACTCTTCCGCAACCGGAACGGTGAATTCAGCGATGCCGATCTGACCGATGGCGCTTTTGTCGAATTCGCCGATGCCAGTACATTACGCCGCTATAATTCTACTTTCATTAGCCGCGACCGGCGGCAAGCAATGCCCGGTGATCTGTTCTTTTACTATCAACCCTGGGTTCAGAAATTCCCGTATCACGTAATGATCTTTTTGGGCCGGTCGCACAACGCGTCCGATTCGGCCAATGACTGGGTGGTCTATCACACGGGTTCGTCTCCGGACGACAAGGGCGTAGTTAAGAAGGTGCGCCTATCCGTTTTGGACCATCATCCGGATCCGCGCTGGCGCCCGACGGAAAGTAACCAGAACTTCCTCGGGTTTTATCGCATAAAGATCCTTGAGTAACCACTTACACGATTCCCGAGGTAGAACGATGAGCGCCACCGATCGCCGCCGCCGCGCGGCCCACGCCGGAAAAACGAACTCTCCCAGTTCCGATCCATCCGCAACGAAGCGACCGTTTTTCTTTTGGTCGCGATGGGTACAATTTCGTGGGAGACGCGTCGCCCGGCCGGCCGCCTATGTGGTGGTTTTGGCCGGGCTGGCGATGCTCGCGTTTGCCGCGCTGCGCCCGCCAACCGACGCCGGAGCGCAGAACGCCACCGCCGCCCAGATGCCCTTTGCGCCCAAAGCATTTTTCAGCTTGACCTCGAACCGCACCTACGGTACCAGTGCGAGCGCCCGCGTGTGGTTGAATTATCAAGGTATCGAAGATATTGATTTTCGCGTTTATAAGGTCCGCGATCCGGCGAAATTCTTCCGCCAACTGAATGATCCGCACCAGATGGGCGAGAACGAAAAGCCCGAAAATCTGCAAAAGCCGGCCGCGTTGGAGACCCTGGCCCAGTTTAAGGATTACCTCTACGACTCGGTCCGGGATTACGTGCGTTCGCAGATCAGCACTCGCGTGCGCCGCGAAATGAACCACAAACTCGGCCGCGACGTGGACAGTTCGCGCCGCCCGCTGAACGTCAGCGATTACGCTCGCGTTCCCCTGCTAAACCCTGACCAGTTGGTGACAAGTTGGCGGGAACGTCTGCCGGAACTCGAAGACGAATCCGACCGCCGCGTTATCCCGTTGGGCAAACGCGAACCCGGCGTTTATTTGGTCGAGGCCGTTAACGGCGGCATGCGTGCCTACACCGTCGCGATCGTGTCCGATATGGTAATGGTCAACAAGACCTCGCCCGAAGGGGACGCTATGGTCTATGCCGTCAATCGCCGGACCGGCGCGCCGCAAGCCAACGTCAATGTCGAGATGTTGAAGAAGAATCAGATCGTCGGCACGGGCCAAACCGACGGCAACGGCATGTTCCGTACCCAGGTCGCCAAAGGCGCCAGACCCGCCAAAGTCGAAGGCGCGGCCGACGATGAAGACTCGGAATCTTCGAGCGGCTATATCGTGATGGCCTCCGACCGCGACCAGTTCGCCATCAGCGATCTGGACTCGTTCTACTTTTCCCAATTCGCGAACGGCGAAGAGGATGATAATAATCTGACCGGATATATCTACACGGACCGGCCGGTCTATCGTCCCGAACACAAGGTCTATTTCCGCGGCATCCTGCGGCGCTTAAAATCGAGCGGCTATCAGGTGGTCAACGGTAAAGTGAACGTGACCATCACCGACCCGGATGACGGCAAGCTCTACCAGCATGAATTACCACTTTCGGAACGCGGCACCTTTTCCGGCGAAGTCGATGTTCCCGCCAAGGCCAAGCTGGGCACTTACACGATCAACGCTCAAGTCGGTGACGCCAATTCGTCGTCCTACTTTGAAGTCGACGAGTACAAGAAACCCGAATACAAGGTCAAAGTAACCACACCCAAGGATTACGTGCAGGTCGGTGAAAAGACCCGTTTTACGATCGAGGCCAAGTATTTCTTCGGTGCACCGGTGACCAAGGCCGACGTCAAGTACTACATCTATCGGTCCAGCTATTACGGCTATTGGTGGGGCGATGAAGACGACAGCAAACAATTCGGGATCGAAGGCGAATCACCTGAAGGTGAGGGTGATGACTACTATGGCTATGGCGAGGACCAAGTCGCCGAGGGTGAGGGCACGCTCGATGCTCAAGGCCGGCTGAACGTTGATTTCGCCGTGCCGGAACCGGGCCAGGACGACGGACGATGGGATTCGCGCTACCGTTTAGAAGCGCAGGTCACTGATTCGTCGCGCCGTGAAATTCAAGGGTCCGGCAGCTTTGTCGGCACCCGCGGCGAGATCGTCGCCGATGCCTTCACTTCCCGCTATGTTTATTTCGAAGGCGACACCGCGAAGATCCAGGTTCGTACCTCGGACTATCACGGCAAACCGGTCGCGGCCAATTTAACCTTGAAGTTCGTCGATGTGACCTGGGAAAAGGTCAAGAAGAAATACAGCGACGGCACCGAATACGACACCTACGAACGCCGCGAACGCGAGATCTCGGCGTCCGATGTCACTACCAGTGATCACGGCGAGGCTTCGTTTGATTACAAAGTCGGTGGTCCAGGCTACTTGGAAGTGAAGACCATTGTTCACGACAAAGGTAAGAATATCGAGGGCGGTTCGGGATACGTCTGGGTGGCCAACAACAGCAAGGATTTCGCCAGTTCGTACGCATATCAAGACTACGGCTCGATCACGTTGATCCCGGACAAAAAGTCCTATCAAACCGGCGAGACGGCACATGTTCTGGCCCTGCTGCCAACCGACAACGCGCATTTATTGGTTACAACCGAATTGCGTAGTGTTTTGACCAGCCGGCAGCTCAACGCCACCGGCAAATCGGTCATGATCGACGTCCCGATCGAAGCCCGTTATGCACCC
>JBDSEC010000673.1:0-8147 GCA_039920205.1 Pyrinomonadaceae bacterium | reverse complement strand
GTTAACTTCATATGAATGGATTGGATCGAACTACGCTTTTCGGCGCTTTGGTGCTTATTTTGTTTATTGCCGCTGTGGGTACCGCTCAACAAACCCCACGCAAACGCTATAACTTCAACTCGGATTGGCGCTTGTTGGTGGGCGATCCGGCGGGGGCCGAGAAATCTGATTTTGATGACGGTGCGTGGAAACGGATCACCACACCACATGCCTGGAACGAAGATGACGCGTTTCGCAAAGACATTAAGGATCTGTCAACCGGGATCGCGTGGTATCGAAAGCATTTTACGCTTCCGGCCGGTGGCGCCGACCGCAAGATCTTTATCGAATTCGAAGGCATTCGCTTGGCCGGCGAAGTTTACCTGAACGGCAAATTCGTTGGCCGGCACGAAAACGGCATCATGGCATTTGGGTTCGACCTTACCGCGCTGGTCCAACCAGGCGAGAATTTCTTGGCGGTCCGCATCGACAACAGCTGGGATTACAAAGAGAAAGCCACCGGCGCGGTTTTCCAATGGAACAACAATAATTTCAACGCCAACTATGGCGGCATTAATAAGAATGTTTGGTTGCATCTGACGGGCAAGCTCTATCAAACATTACCGCTCTATTCGAATCTGCAAACGACGGGAACTTACGTTTACGCGACCGACCTAGATATAAAAGGCCGGACCGCTAAGATCACCGCGGAAACCCAGGTCAAGAATGAATACGCCGCCGCCAAGACGTTCAGCTATGAGGTGGTGATCCAGGACCTGAACGGCAAAACGGTGAAGAGCATCAAAGGCGGAAACGTTTCCTTGGCCCCGAATGAAACCAAGACGATCAGCGCGTCGGATCGCCTGACCGGCCTGAATTTTTGGAGCTGGGGTTACGGATATCTCTATCAGGTGCACACCAACCTGAAAGTGGACGGCAAGCTGGTTGACTCCGTCGCAACGCGCACGGGTTTTCGCAAAACCGAATTTGCGAACGGGAGGTTCAAGCTGAACGACCGGACGTTGCAGCTAAAAGGTTACGCGCAACGAACCACCAACGAATGGGTCGCCTTGGGTTCATCAGTGCCCGCCTGGATGAGCGATCACAGTAATCGCTTGATGGTTGAAAGCAATGCGAACTTGGTCCGATGGATGCACGTCACTCCGTGGAAACAGGACATCGAATCGTGCGACCGCGTCGGGTTGATCGAGGCCATGCCCGCCGGTGATGCCGAGAAAGACATCACCGGACGCAACTGGGAACAACGCGTCGAGGTCATGCGCGACGCCATCATTTACAACCGCAACAACCCGAGCATCATCTTCTACGAATCCGGCAATAGCGGCGTTTCCGAAACTCACCAAGCGGACATGAAGGCGCTTCGTGACAAGTACGATCCGCACGGCGGGCGCGCTTCCGGTTCGCGCGAGATGTTGGACAGCCGGGTGGCCGAGTACGGCGGCGAAATGCTTTACATCAACAAGAGCGCGCGGCTGCCGTTCTGGGCTATGGAGTTTTCGCGCGACGAAGGATTGCGCAAGTATTGGGACGAATTTTCGCCACCGTTCCACAAAGACGGCGACGGTCCCCCGCACAACGGGCAACCCGCCGGCGAATATAATCGTAATCAGGATTCGCACGCGATCGAAGATGTCGTGCGATGGTACGATTATTGGGAGGCGCGGCCGGGCACCGGAAAGCGAGTAAGTTCCGGCGGCGTGAACATCATCTTTTCGGACAGCAACACCCATCACCGCGGTGCCGAGAATTATCGCCGCAGCGGCGAGGTCGATGCGTTGCGCATCCCCAAAGACGGATATTTTGCAAATCAGGTGATGTGGGACGGATGGGTCAATGTCGAACGGCAACGTACCTATATCATTGGCCATTGGAACTATGCGCCGGGTACGAACAAGAATGTCTATGTGGTGTCTAGCGGCGCCCGGGTCGAATTGTTCATCAACGGCGCTTCCAGGGGATTCGGCGAGCAGACCAGCCAGTTCCTTTTCACTTTCAAAAACATCAATTGGCAGGCCGGAGAGATCAAAGCCGTAAGCTATGACGCCGCGGGCAGGTCGGTTTCGTCCGCGGTAAAGAAGACCGCGGGCGCACCGGCCGCGTTGCGTCTGACTCCGCACGTCGGTCCGGCCGGACTTCGGGCTGATGGCGCGGACATCGCGATCATTGATGTTGAGGTGGTTGATAGTCAGGGGAACCGCTGTCCCACGGCCCTGAATATGATCAATTACGCGCTGTCGGGCGAAGCCGAATGGCGCGGCGGTATTGCCCAAGGCCCGGACAATTATATATTGGCCAAGAGTTTCCCGGTCGAGGGCGGCATCAATCGCGTGTTGATCCGCTCGACCACGAAAGCCGGAAGGATCACGTTGCGCGCGACGGCCGACGGTCTTACGGCCGCGGATATTCAATTGAATTCCAAACCGTTCACTTCGACCGGCGGATTGGCCGAATCGTTTCCGGCGGATGGCTTACCGGTGAATCTTACCCGCGGGCCAACACCGTCCGGCGAGTCTTACGCAATTACTCGACAAGCGATCGAGGTCTCACATGCAACCGCTGGTTCAAATTCCGATAGGTCCGTGAACTCGGTGGACGATAACGAACGCACCGACTGGTCCAGCGATGGCGGGGTTAACACGGCCTGGATCAGCTGCCAGTTGGCCGCGCCCACGACCGTCGATCAAGTAGTGATGAAGCTCGTAGGTTGGCGGACCCAAAGCTATCCGATCCGTATCCTAGTCGATGACAAAGTCGTATTTGAAGGCCCGACCCCGCGCAGCCTCGGCTATGTTACTTTTACGTTTCCGCCGACGACGGGCAAAGCGGTAAAGATCGAACTGACTGGCAACCCGACCAATCGCGACGCGTTCGGCCGCATCATCGAAATAACCGGACTACCCGACCCGAACTCCAGCGCGAACAAAGGCGGCGGGAAAAATATATTGGGGATCGTTGAGGTGGAGATCTACCAGACATTGAAGTAATTGTATTTAAGGGCGTAATGGCGTTCGTTGGCGCCGAATGGATCTGTCCGCGTTGACCCAATCTAGAAACCTTCCTGCAATTGGGTTCTACCCCCTGGGACGACCACAGTTCGCGACCGTATTGGTTAGCGATCAAATGCAACCAGCCCACTTTTGGGGCGGCATAAAATAGCCAAGGGCGGAGTCTTCGGAGTCCGGGGTCGCGAGGGGGAATTTGTCCGGAGCCCGCATTTTGGGCGGCGGACGCTTCGGCTGCGTGGTGCTTCGTGAAGTGGTGGGAATGTGTTTGGCGAACCGCCCCAGCAAACCGCGGGTAAAATTATTCCTCCGAACAAAATCCTCTGGCGCCCACTCCGTGGGCTCCGATCTATTTTGTAGTGCACTCCGGACTTCGAAGACTTCGCCCGGGGCTACAATATGCCGCCTAAATGGCAGGCTCGTTGGGTGACATAGCCATCGGGCATAATAGGAAGGGAATTGTCTTTTCCAGACCAACCTATTACGCTCCGGGTTCGACCAAATAAAGATCATTACCCGCGCGTTCGACGATCAGTGTATTCGGGTCGCCCGAATAATCTTCCAACCGAAATTCCGCCGGGTCCATATGATCCAAATTAACGCGACGACAAGTTTCGAGATCAACCTGTGATGCCAGGGTTATCGCGTAACGAAACTTAAGCTCGCCCTGTTCATCCACCCGCCCGGCAAATGCGACTTGTGACAAATGCGCGGCCACGCATAGGTTGGCTTGCAACTCGCTGGACTGTGCCACCAACTCTTTCACCTTTGGCAGCGGCGCGTAGCCCCCGAACTGTTCGATAAGGTGGCCGTGCGTTTCCGAGATGCAGCGCAAATGCGGTGCGTAGATGATCAGTTCGCCGCCCTCTTCGATGACACTGCCGAGGCGGTAACTCGCCTTGCCGCCCACCCACAGTTCGTCGTAGTGCTGGTCCAATAACGCCACCACGCGACGGTACTTGCGGCCGGTGTATTTGATATGAACGACGCGGCTTACCTCCGCGCCCTTGCGCAGGGCGGTGCGGAAATCTCCGGCGAAGAGAGCGTGCGTTTGTAGCCGATCCGGCGTCGGTCGCGATACTACCGTAGTGAACGAAATCACCTGCGCCGAAATGTGATCGGCGGCGGCCTCGATCAAATGACGCGTGGGCGTTTCGACCAACCCAATGATGTTTTCCACCGTTGCCAGCGCCGCCAACCAATGCGTTGCGTGCGTCAATTCCGGACCCGAAACCCCGGGGAAAAAGTATTTCGCGCCGCCGGCGAAACCCGCCACTTCATGGGGAACGGTAGCGCCAAAGATCAAAACCGTGTCGTAAACTCCGGGAGCCAGCAGCCGATTGATCGTTAGTGGTATCGCGTCGGTAAACAACCCGCCGGTTAGCGCGGTCACTTGTTCAGCCGTTATTTCACCGATGGTCGTCAATTCGCTAGCATCGCTCCATCGATGGTCGTAAATATTTCCTAAATTGGGAAGTGCGGACCGGCTTTCGACGCCGAGCTTTTCCAGTTTTTCCGTTTCGTTCATCGCCGTGTGGGTTCCTTGGGCGATCAACACATCAAGCGCGGCCGGCTTACCGTCTAGGAAGCGCGCAGCGAAGGGGAACAACGTGGGCGTGTTGTCGTCGCGCGTTTTGTCCGACACGATGGCCAACACGCGCGCTCCCGCCGGAACCCTAGCCAGGGCGTCTTCAACGATCGACCGAAGCTCGGCATTGGTCAAGTCGGCTTTGGGAGATCCGTTGCCGCAAGTTAATCGGTTAACTGTTGTCATTTTTGTCCGAGGACATTATATTGCAAACTTGCGCATTTGGGGTGCATAAGCACGCACGAAGTTAGGCCGCAGATTCTATTTCAGTCGTGCGGGTCAATAAATAATCGTCCGGTCGCGGTGGTATTTTGGCTGACGGATAAGGGTGGCGCCCTTACTTCGTGCGGGCTTCCGCTCTTTACCGACATTGCCTTCAATATTTGAATAGGAATTTATGAACTTTAGAACCTTCGGACGCACGGGATGGTCAGTCAGCGAGATCGGCTACGGCATGTGGGGCATGGGTGGTTGGACCGGTTCGGACGATGAAGAATCGTTGACCTCGTTGCAGCGCGCGGTGGAATTGGGCTGCAACTTTTTCGACACGGCATTTGTCTATGGAAACGGGCACAGCGAAGGCCTGCTGGGTAAATTGTTGAAAGCGAATCCCGACCGGAAACTTTTTACCGCAACTAAGGTGCCCCCCCAAACCCTGCAATACCCGGCCGCGCCGGATGCCACGTTGGCCGAAAGCTATCCGTCCGATCATATTGAAGAGTACGTGCACCAGAGCTTGCGGAATGCGGACGCTGAAAGTTTCGATCTGGTCCAACTGCATACTTGGAACGATGCTTGGACCAATGACGACAGTTGGTCGAACAAGTTGGACGATCTGAAGCGGCAAGGGTTGTTCACCGCGTCGGGCATTTCCATCAACCGCTGGGAACCATGGAATGGCGTCGCGGCGGTGCGCAGCGGCAAGATCGATTCGGTCCAAGTGGTTTACAACATCTTTGATCAGAATCCGGAAGACGAATTGTTTCCAGCCTGCGACGAAATGAACGTAGCGGTGATCGCGCGCGTTCCGTTTGACGAGGGTTCGCTCACCGGCAATCTGACCAAGGAAACTACCTTTCCCGAAGGCGATTTCCGCCGCGGCTATTTCACGCCCGAGAATCTGGCGGCCAGCGTTGATCGCGCCGACGCCTTACGCCCGCTGATCCAATCGGGGTCGAATCTGGCCGAAATGTCGCTGCGCTATATTCTGAGCCATCGGTCGGTTTCGACCATCATTCCCGGCATGCGCAAGTTGAAAAACGTGGAAGCAAACATCGCGGCCAGCGATGCCGGTGTCCTAGACGAAACGTTGCTGGCTCAACTAAATGGTCATCGCTGGGTGCGCAAAACGCAGACGTAAAGGTGACTCCGATGCGAAAAGCAAAATAGCAGTTCAACCGAAGGAAACGACTATATGAAGCGTGCCGTGGTACTTTTCGGATTGGTCATGCTGGCGTATCTTCCGGCATTGGCCCAGACGCCGGTACCCGCTCCATCACCATCGCCGACGCCGGATGTTAATGCGGAAAAGGCGCGGGCCGACCGACTGCAAGCCCGACTGCTGGATTTTGCCAACTATGCCCGCTTTCGCGAAGCCAACAGTAAATTACCGCCGCCCGCCAAGGACGAAAAGCGCGTCGTATTTATGGGCGATTCGATCACCGATTTTTGGAAATTGGACGAATTTTTTCCGGGGCGCGCCTTTGTCAATCGCGGTATTAGTGGTCAGACCACGCCCCAGATGCTGATCCGTTTTCGACCCGACGTGATCGAGCTAAAACCCCAGGTCGTGGTAATACTCGCAGGTACAAATGATATTTCCAATTACAATGCCGATCCGCAGGTCGCGCCAACGATCGAGGCAAATCTTACCTCGATGGTGGAATTGGCCCACGCCAACGGCATCAAGGTAGTGATCGCCTCGGTACTTCCGGTCAGCGACTACAACAATGACAAAACGAACCAACCTATCATCCGCACGGTTTTGCGGCCACCGGCAAGGATCCTTGAGCTAAACGCGTGGATCAAGAGGTATTGCGCGGAAAAAGGCCTGGGGTCTATCTGGATTATTTTTCCGCGACGGTCGATGAGCACGGATTGCTCAGGGCCGACCTGGCAAACGACGGTCTTCATCCGAATGAGAAGGGCTATGCGGCGATGAAACCGCTGGTGGAAAAGGCGATCGAGTCCGCGTTGAAACAAAAACAGAAATGATCATTGGCGATGATCTACGGGACCGTAGCCTAGACGGTTAGTCGCCGCCACGCGCAACTCGTAACACGCAGGCTTCGCTTCATCACATATTGATGGACGGAAATTTCCTGCGACGGTACCTTCTCGTCTATAATACCCGTTTGCAAATGGATGTGACGACAGTTCACGGCAGAGGACAAAACGGATCGCGGGGTTAGGCCAGCTTCTCCCGCGTCCCGTTGTGTCCCCTGCCGTGGATGCATTTCACACCGCTTACCGTTACAGGCAAACGTACCCCCGTCGCTGTCTGAGCCGGAATTCCGTTCAGGAGAAAAACAAAACCTATGTTTCCCCGTAAGATTGCAGCCGTGCTGCTGCTGTGTCTGTTTTTGGCGCCGACCCTAGCGATTGGTCAACAACCCGCCGCGCCTCCGGCGAAAGACCCGAACGACCCGATCGAACGTATCAAAGACGAGGGGCTTAACCACTCGCAAGTGATGCAAACCCTGAGTTATTTGAGCGACGTGATCGGCCCACGACTGACCGGTTCGCCGGGTTTGTTGCGCGCAAACAATTGGACCAAGGACCAGTTGACCAAGTGGGGCCTGCAAAATTCACACCTCGAAGCGTGGGGGCCATTTGGCCGCGGTTGGTCGCTGCAGAGTTTTTCGGCCGAGGTTTCGTCACCGCTGACGATCCCGCTGATCGCCTATCCCAAAGCCTGGTCGCCGGGCACTAATGGCGTTTTGACCGGGGACGTCGTTTACGTGGACGCCAAGAATGCCGCGGAGCTGGAAAAGTACCGCGGTCAACTTCATGGCAAGATCGTCCTCGCGACCACCATGCGCGAGATCAAAGCGAGTTTTGAGCCGCTAGCTTCACGCGACACCGAAAAGGACCTGCTTGAATTGGCGGATGCGACGCCGCCAGTGCCACGCGGCACCGGCCAACTGACCGGCCTGACGCCGGCCCAACAAGAGCGGTTGCGCGGATTTGCCTTCAATCAAGCTAAGTACAAATTTATTCAAGACGAGGGCGCGGCGATGATCGTCGACCAAAGCCGGGCCGGCGATGGTGGCACGGTGTTTGTTCAACAAGTCGCGGTTCCGGTTGAACCGGCGGCGGTACCGCCGGGCTCGTTCCCGCGTCCACGAGTTCAACCATATGCCAAGGTTGTTCCGCCCATGTCGCCGCAAATAGTCCTGTCGGCCGAACACTACAACCGCGTCGTGCGCATGTTACAAGCGGGCGAAGAGGTTAAGTTGTCCGCGCGAATCGACGTGAAGTTTTACGATGAAGACCCGATGGCCTATAACACGATCGCGGAAATTCCCGGGACCGACCTGAAGGACGAGATCGTGATG
>JBDSEC010000672.1:0-8080 GCA_039920205.1 Pyrinomonadaceae bacterium | reverse complement strand
ATACATCGCCGGGGCCGCACCCGACATGACCGAATCGCCAAAACCGACGATACGATCGCCCGAGGGGACACGTTGCTCCTTGGGCCAAGCCGTACCCGTTTCCGATCCCTTATTCGCTGGGCCGGGGGCATTCTTGGCGTTCTGTTCCGCCATGGCTCGCTCGCCCTCTTCGACGGCGAGTTGGGCCTGCGACTTTGCGGGAGCGATCAATACCCCAATAATGGCGGCGGAAACGAAAAAGGCCACCATGACCAGACCGATGATCGCCGGCACAAACATCTTGTCCTTGGGCCGGAATGCATCGCATATCAGATCCCAGGTCTTTCCGAATCCGTGCTTCTGCACCGGCTTTTCGATCCAGCGGAACGAAGCCCAGCTAAAAACGAAGGTAAGAATGATAATTAACGGAATGGAAGACCAGGCCGGAACCGCTATGCCGCGGACCGTGAAGATCGCTTCAAAGGCCGCATTTACGATCAAGATCGTTGGCCAGTGCCAGAGGTAAATTCCATACGAACGTTCACCGACCCAAGCGATCGGCCGCCGTTCACATAGCCGCGTAAAGATATTCGGCACGCCCGGCAAGGCCACTACCGCCGCCGCGCTCAATGCCGAAGCTAAAACCAATCCGCCGCGATAAGTAAAAGCAGATTCACTGTCAATGATCGCGACCAGCAGCAGTATTTCAGCGACCGCCACAAAGCCCATCCACGGACGAATTAACTGCCACCAACGATAAGTGAGCAGCTTTCCGGAACCATCAAACGCGAACGCCAGGGCTACGCCGATCATTAGTCCGAACGAGTGGGTGTCGGTGCCGTAATAGACACGCGTTGCGGCATTGGGATCGAACAATAAAGCCATCAAAAGCGCGGATCCCACAGCTAGCGCTAGGGCGATGATGGTCCGGACCGCCGGCGAGAATTTCAGAAATGCCGCGATAATCAGCAGGGGCCAGAAGACATAGAACTGTTCTTCGACCGCCAGCGACCAAAAGGTGACGAAGAGCGCGCGACCGGCATCGTTGAAATAGTCGCTTCCGACCCAGATCTCGATCCAGTTGGTGCTAAACGTTAACGCACCCAGTACCTGCCGGCGGATTCCGACCAGCAGGTCGGTATTCACCACGGTCGCGGCGGCCACGCTGGTGAAGACCACCAGTATCAGTGCCGGTAGAAGGCGTTTAGCGCGCCGGTTCCAGAAAGCCCCTAATCTGATCTTCCCTTTTTCATTACGTTCCTTTAAGAGAAGCGTCGTGATCAGAAAACCACTGATCACAAAAAAGACATCGACTCCGATGAAACCACCCGGGACCTTAATCGGCCAAAGATGAAATGCCAGGACGACCAGCACCGCGACCGCGCGCAACCCGTCCAGGCCGTGGATCCGCCCGGCGCCGGCCTCAGACGGTCGCATGAGATCGCGCTTGGCCGCGTCAACTTTCGCCGGCGCCGACGCTAAGTCTTCGGCAATTTGTGAGAACTCAGTCGCCATAATTTAGGTTTAACTCAGGAGCAACGATTTCTATCAGACCGATCGCAAATTCAAAAGAACGTAGCAACTTAGCAACAAGGAAAGGATACCGTCAATTCTTTCTTGGGACAATTCGGTTTTGAGCCGTTTCCTGGTAATTTTGATAACACCCATGAGTAAGAAAAAAATTGCCCTGATCGTCACCATTTGTTTGCTCGCCATTGTCATTTCGCTTGGCCTTTGGGCCTTCGTTATCGAACCGAATCGTTTGGTATTGAATTCGGTAACCGTCGCACTGCCAAACTGGCCCGCGCCGCTTAACGGTCTAAAGATCGTAGCGATCGGCGATATTCACGGTGGATCGAATTTCATCACCGAGGCAAAGATCCAAAAGCTGGTCGAGCAAGCAAATGCACAGAATCCAGATGTTACGGTTTTACTTGGTGACTTTGTCACCGGTTCAAAGCCGACGGATCCGCTGATGAGTCAAGAAACCGTCGCGCGAAACCTAAGCGGCCTGCGCGCCAAGTACGGCGTGTTTGCGGTGTTGGGAAATCACGATTGGTGGACCGATGGCTTTCGCATGCTTAAAGCGCTGAGTGATGTGGGGATCCGCGTGATCGACAACGATGCCGTACGGATCATTCACAACGGACAGACGGTTTGGATGATGGGAGTTCCCGATTTTTCCACGCAATGGCATGCAAGTCTAAAAGGCGCCTGGGATAAGATCACCACGCCGGACCCGGTCATCGCGATAACGCATAGCCCCGATGTCTTTCCGGAGCTTTCACCACGCATCACTCTGACCCTGGCCGCGCACACCCACGGCGGACAGGTTAGTTTACCTTTGGTCGGACGGTTAGTCGTGCCGTCGATGTACAAGCAACGCTACGCGGCCGGATTGATCCGTGACGGCGACCGTTCATTGTTTGTAACAACGGGCGTGGGAACGAGTGTCTTTCCCGTTCGATTTGGGGTTCCGCCGGAAGTGGCGATACTTACGTTAGTGGGGAAATAGAGAGATTAGAGGTCAGAGGTTAGAGGTCGGTCGATAACCGTTAGCGATCAGCCGCTAGCTGTAAGCCGAAAAAACGGAAACCGAAGATTTACCAATGAACACCTAGAGATATGCTGGCTAACGGCTAATGGCGAACAGCTAATGGCTTACCAGCCTCTGACCTCTAGCCGCTAACCTCTTCCTTCCTCAGCCGCACCGTAAACACTGCGCCCGCTGGTGCGGCGTTCGCGGCCGATAGCGTTCCGTTGTGGGCCGTGACAACGCGATGGGCCAGGGCCAAGCCGATACCGTGGCCGCGGCTCTTGGTGGTAAAGAAGGGAATGAAGATCCGTTGCGGATCTATTTCGGGAAGGCCGGCGCCGGTGTCGGCGATCTCCACCACTGCCCAATTCACTCCGTTTTGGTCCGTTTCGGTTCGGCCCGCGACGATCACCCGGCGGGTTGTCGATGATTCTTCGATCGCTTCAATGGCATTGCGCATGAGGTTCAACAATGCCTGCCGCAGCATCAACTCGTCGCCTTTGATCTCCGGGAAATCGCCGTTGATCTTAAGTTCAACCTGCTGCGCATTGCTCAGCATCGCTAACTCGCGGGCACATTCGGACACCAATTCGGTTAGCGACACCGTACCGAACGACAGCGGCTTGGGCCGGGCGAATTCCAGAAATCCGGTGACCATGTTGTTCAGGTGACGCACTTCTTTAAGCATTGCCAGGGCGGCCGACTTTCCGCGATCGTCGGTCGGCAAGGTGTCCATTAACTGCGCATAGCCTTGCAGCGTTGCCAGCGCGTTTTTGAACTCGTGGGCCAGCCCGGCGGACATCTCGCCCAAACTCTCGAGGTTCTTCTTCAACGCCAACTGCTCGCGCAGGTCGGTCACTTCCGTAATATCGGTGAGCAGGCAAAGCGCTCCACGACTCGATACCTCATTGATCGGGTTGATGGGCGAGACCGTGACGCCAAACCGGCGTAGCCGGCCGTTCGCGGCGGCGGCTACCACTTCGGCGCGCCGGTAGATCTCGCCGCTCACCAGGCAATTCTCGACGATCTGGGCCAGTTCCGGCACCGCCCCCAACAGATTCTGAAGCGGTGTCCCTAATACATCGTCACCCGCGCCCAACAGCGCTCGCGCTGGGTCATTCACCATCGTGGTATGACCGGCAGCATCAAAAGCGATCAACCCGGATGGGACGCTGGCCACGATGCGATCGCTAAACAATTCAGCCGAGTCGGCGCGCATCTTGGCCGCCGCGTGAAGGCTGGCCAACTCGCGCTGTTGGTCCTGCATACGCGCGACCACCGATTGAAAAGTTTGCAAGACGAACTCGGCCTCGTCTTGTGACTTGGCCGCGCCCGCGGTCACCGGCGCACGTTGTGCTTCGCCAACCAACTGACGGTACGGGCGCACTAGCCAACGCAATAATAATGAGAGGCAAAGCAGAACGGCGACCAGCAGAACTACAAAAACCGACAGCAGTACGGCCGTGCGCAAGGGAGACGCACCGGTCCTTAGCGCCTCGGGAATGATCACGGCCAACCCGATGAGCAGGAAAGCTCCGCCCAGCAGGGCGATGACGACTTGAGTGCGATTACCAACGCGCATGGCGGGACCACCGTTAGAATTCCGGCTATTTTACGAACTGGCTAACGTACCAATTGATCAACGATGTGCCGAACAGAAGCGACACGACGGTGCCGATGCCAAGAAATATGCCAAAGGGAAGCATGGTTTGCAGATCGCGTTCGCGCTTTTTGATCATGATCCCCACGCCGATGAGCGCGCCGGACATCGCGCCCAAAAAGATCGTAAGCAACGTAAGCCGCCAACCCAAATAGGCGCCGACCATAAACAACATCTTAACGTCACCCAAACCCATGGCCTCGACCCCGCGCAGCTTTTCCCAAAGCCATCCGACCAACCAGAGCGATCCGCCACCGACGGTCGCACCGATCAAGGCACCGATCAATGAAACCGCCCACAGCGGCAGGGAACCAAAAGTCGCAACAAACCCAGGCGTCAGGTCATCAAAATGCGGACTTTGTAAAAGTATGGGGATCATCGCCCGCGCGATCAAGGCGAACACCAAACCGGGATAGGTGATCACATTGGGCAACAACATATGCTCGGCATCAATGAAGATCAAAGCAATGATCGCCGTGATAAAGATCAGATCGAAGGGAAGTGCAAAAGTAATGCCCGTCCGCCAGGCAATGATGCCCCACATCGCCGCCGTCAGCGCCTCGACCGCCGGATAGCGAGCCGAGATCGGTGCTTTGCAGGCGCGGCATTTACCACGTAACAGAACCAGCCAACTAAACACCGGAATATTGTCGTAGGGCTTGATCGCGGTTTCGCATTTCGGACAGCGGGAATTGGGAAAGACAATGGAGAGTTCGCGCGGGACGCGATGGATCACTACATTCAAGAAACTGCCCACCAACGCGCCAAAGACGACCACCGCGACGTAATAAACGGTTACCGGAATTTCGAGGTCCGCTTGTGCAAGAATTAGCCCGAGACCAGGTGCCATGCTGGAAAGATCCCTTAATGAAATGCTGGAGTTGAATTAGCGACCATCGAGCGGCAAAAGCGCTCAAACAAAGCATAACATAAGGAAGCATTGAGGAATTGATTCATTTGGTGATTGAATCATTGATGCGGAGGTTGAAAGGTTCAACCGCGCGTTGAGTTAACGTTATGCCGTTTTGTCCCAACGGCGCTGACTGAATGTTCCATTGGCTTACGAATTGGGTCAATGACTCAATGACCAAATCACCAAATGACTCAATTCTTCCTTTGTTTTTCCCACAACATCAGGTGCTTGAGGAATGCGTGATGGGCGGCGAAGCCGGCGATGCTCAGCCCGGGCACGCCATCGCGAAAACCAGTTTTTAATACATAGCTCTGGAAAAACGCCATCGGGCCAGCGGTGGCGATCCGCCAGGCGTTGGTGCGCCGGCCGGCGTCGAACATTCTTTGGGCCGCCAGCGGCGCATAGCGTTCACCGATCATTTGGTGATGATGGGCCGCATCGCGCACGCTGTAATGCAGAATGTCGCCGGGCAATTTAGCAACCGTCGCTCCCGGGTTCATCTGGACGGATTCATGGATCACCGCGTTTCCCCAATTGCCCTGGTTCCGGCGAAACAATCGAAGCTGCCAATCCGGATACCATCCCCCGGCGCGTATCCACCGGCCCAAATAATGAGAACGCCGCGCGATCCGATAGCCATCAGCAAGCGCGGCGCTTTGTTTGACGGCCTGTATCGAACTCTTCAATTCATCGGATACACGTTCGTCCGCGTCCAAGCTGAAAATCCAATCGTTGACCGCATTGTCCACGGCGAACTGTTTTTGCCGCGCAAATCCCGGCCACGGATTTTCCAAAACCCTAGCGCCAGCTTCGCGCGCCAGCGCGCACGTTTCGTCCGTCGAGCCCGAATCCACCACCAGGATCTCGTCCGCCCATTCAAGCGAGGCGCACGCGTCGCCGATGTTATCGGCTTCATTCAAAGTGATGATGGTGGCGCTGATCTTCATCCATTCAAACGAAGGCTACAATCCCAACATTCCGCCGACCTTCGAAGCGATGTCACCAGCGCCGCCGTCTTCGCCTTCGGCCGCGCCACCGCCACCGATAAATTCGTCGAGTTGTCCCGCGATCGGTTCCGGCAAACGGCCCTTGAGGAATCCGATGACGGTCGTTACGGCCGTACGGGCTTGGTCCTCGGATATGCCCGATCGGGCCGCGACTTGTTTGATTAGCTCTTCCATGGTGTTCGCCTAAAATTGGACCGTTAAACTTTTCCAGAGCATCCTATATGTCCCAGGTTAAGGCAAGCCGTGAGTGTGCCTCGATTCAAGGATCAGGTTTAGAGGCGGTCTTTGACCGCCGTTGCGTGGGAGACTGAATCACCGGCGGTCAAAGACCGCCTCTAAACTGAGGAGAATCACTTCGGCTGTCGTCGCTCGTTGAAAGAAGTCAACTATCGCATCATGCCCAACTATCCCGTTTAGAGGCGGTCTTTGACCGCCGTTGCGCGGGAAATCGAATCGCCGGCGGTCAGAGACCGCCTCTTAACTGTCAAGGCGTACTTTAAATGACTTCGTTCGTTGGACCAGTCAACTGATGCTTCACACCCAGCTAACCCGTTAAGAGGCGGTCTTTGACCGCCGGTGCGTGGGAATCCCAATCACCGGCGGTCATAGACCGCCTCTAAACTCACAAAAACGACTTCAATTTGCGCCGTTCGCTATTCGCTGAAAGCGAAAGCCCCTACGGATTGGTCGGAGTGGTGACGGTGATGTTGTTGGTCTGGAACGTCGTCGAAGTCGCGCGCTGCAAGTCTGCCAGCGCTTTGTTGTAATCCGTTTCCGCTCGCACTTCGGCATTGCGCGCATTCGCCAACTCGTTCTCGCGTTGAAACAGCAGGAAGGTTGTCGAACGGCCGACTTGGAACAATCGGTTCTCACCGGCCAGTTGCACTTCGGCGTTTTCGCGGGCGGTCCGCGCCGAGATCACCCTTAGCCGAGCGGTCTCGACCGCTTGCACGGCATTTCGGACCTCCGAAATGACGCTCTGCTCTTGCTGGCGGGTCTGTGCGTCGATCTGCGACTGTTGGATCTTTGCGCCGGCCAGATTGGCTTCCGCCGTTCGGTTACGCAAAGGAAATTGTATAGTCACGCCGAACTCGATCGTACGGGTATCAAAATTGAAAGCGTTGCTCAGCGAGCGGCCAAAACCACCCTGCAAATTCGTAGGTATGCCCGAACCGCCCGTATTGGTTACGATCGGTGAAACCAACGGCGGCAAACCGGCTTGGATACGCAGAATGTTCACTTGATTGAACAGGAAGGCATCGGCATTCAAATTTAGTACCGCCGGGTCGGTCGATATCAACGGGAACGTCGCCGGCTCTGTAGATGGCCGTGGCGTTCCCGCCAAACCATTCGATGACAAGGTTGAAGTTAGATCGACGCGCGGCTTGGTTTGATTCCGAAAGTACTGCAGGTCGATGGCGTTTATATCCGTTTGCAATTTCAGTCGTATCAATTCCGGCCGATTGTCCCGCGCCGCCTTAAGCGACGACTCAAGATCGATCGGGTTCGTGTCCAAGATCGGGTTGTCGGTCGGCGTGATCTGCGCGGTCCATTCATTGGCGTTGGGATCGCGCAATAACAAAGTCTTCAAGGTGTTTTCAGCAACGGAAACGCTTTGGGTTGCTAATAGCAGATCAGATTCACGATTGGCCAACTCGGTGTTGACTTCCGCCCGCGCGATCGGAGCCGCCGCGCCCGCCGCGATCTGCGCTTCGACTCGCCGAAGATTTTCGCGCGAAAGATTTAGATTGTCGGTCAGATTCTGTTGATTGCGCAGGGCGAAAACCAAGTCCCAATAAGCCCGCTGGACGTTTTGGATCACATCCATGGTGTTGCGGCGAAAATCCAGATCGGACTGTTCTAATCGCTTTTTTTGAATACGAATATTGCGGCGCGTGTTATCGATCGAACGATTCCGCCACAGTGGCTGAGTGAATTGGAGACCAAAATTCGGACGATATGACGTTGAAAATAATGACGAATTG
>JBDSEC010000671.1:0-11076 GCA_039920205.1 Pyrinomonadaceae bacterium | reverse complement strand
GTTACTGATCAGCGGTTCGACGCCCCCTTTACCGCTCAGCGCTTCGTTCGGCGACGCCATGCCCAGAACAATGTCCGGGTTGACGATCCGATTCTTGAAGCGGAACTGATAGCTGATATCCGCCACGCCGTCACCGGTGTTGTCGATCTTGATCTCGTAAAGGGCAGTATCATCAAATTTAAAATAATGGGGACCGCCCGAAGGGACTTCGAACGGAATAAAATTGGCGATCAAAGTGACAAACCCATCGCGGCCAGGCTCGTAACTTCGAAAAGCATACGTATCGGTATTGTCCACCAACGGGTCACCCACCAGGAGCGGGGCTTCGCGATGGCTCGAGGCCTGTGCCGTCGGCGGCAGGCCGGCGCCGAGTAAAGCAACCGCCAACGCCAAGCAGGCGAATGCGGATACGATCCTCGGAGACGATAATTTTCGCATCTCGTAATTTCCTTTCAATTAAGCGCCGGACATTCATTCTCAAGGCCGGCGGCATCGGGTTCAAATGACACTCGGAACCGATCTGTTATTGGCCCGAGTTGAACAAAAGTCGGCGAACGGGTCGTGGGTCTAGACCGACGGCCAGGCACACTTATCCTGACCCTGGACACAGCGTGTCCAGAGAACGATGGACTCAAGATCGGCGTGTTTGGTGACGAATGGCCCAGAACGCTTCTTGAAAGTTCGTCCGCGACTTCCTTCAGATTAATTTACGCATCGATGCGGAAATTCGGATTCAAGAATTATTTTGGGTCGAATAAGAGTGAAAGTTCAGCTATGGCGTTGGCGCCACATAAGTGCCAACCCGAGCAGGCTGTTGAAGACGAGAACTAGATTGGTAACGATGAAGACCGGATTCCAGATCAGGATACTGTAGATCAGGAATCCGGTCGAAGCGGTTATCTGGCCAATGAAGAGCCACTTTGAAACGCCCCTCGCTCGTTCCCGCATACGATTGTTTGAAGACCTGCTTTCCGAACGTAGCGATCAGGACGACCGAGCTAAACCAACCAAGCAGTTCAATTGAAAGTGTTGGCATAAGTTACCGCAAACTCGGGCTCCATCCTCAGGCAATTTCACTTGGTCCATCTGCCGGTTCGTCGATCGGCGCGGGCCCCTCTGGCGCGGGCGGATCATCGATCGGTACGGGCGAGATCTCCTCGGGTGGAAGGGGCGGGGTCTCGACCGGAACCGGCCCGGGATTTGACTCGTTGTCTTCGTTTCCAATTCGGCCGGTCCCACTTCCGTCCGGATCCGGGAATTTTTCATTTTCTGGATTCTGCATTGTCATTCTGCTCCCTTTTCAAGCATCTGAGCCTGCGCATTGGCCCACTCGCAAATTAAGGGGCAAATCGTGTGCCCTGGTGGGAAAGCGCGAATGGGATGGGTTTTTGAGTTAGTACGACCCGACTGACCTAATTTCGTACGCATCGAAGTCAGGCGTCTAGCATCGCGGGGTCTCTATTTAACCGGAATCGCGTTAACCGGAATCGCGACCAGGCGAAGGCCTAACCCGCTGCCCCGATTGGTGACCGGCACCGAATCGCGGTTCGCGCTGCGCAGGTCGCCCTGTTCGTGATAATAGTAGGTCGAGCTGCGTAAAACGCGGATCGTCGGGTCTCCGACGGTCAGATTCGGCGAGCCGTCCAATGGTAGATTCACGTAGTTGGGAACGTACACGTCCTCGCACCATTCACCCACGTTGCCCAACATGTCGAATAGGCCCCACTTATTTGGTTGAAAGCTGCCGGCTGGTGCGGTGGTGGAAAATCCATCGGTACAGTCCGCACCCCGCCAGGCAGAATTATCTTTCTTAGCGGTGAGGTCGGCGCCATTACCATAGAGACATTGGTCCTTGTGGAGCAGGTCGTCGCCCCAATAATATCGCGTGGTTGTCCCAGCGCGCGTCGCATATTCAAACTCAGCTTCGGACGGCAAGCGATAGGTGTAACCGTCCTTTTCGCCGTTAAGTTTGGCGATGAATTGTTTCGCGTCGTCCCACGAGATCATTTCTACTGGACATTTCGGACAAACGTGGGATGAGGGATTGTTGCCCATTGCCTCCTGCCATTGGGTCTGCGTCACTTCGTACTTGCCCAAGTAGAAATTCTGAGCAAATGTCACTTTTTTCACCGGTCCCTCGTCCGCTTCCCGTTCAAGTTCCGCATCAGGCGCGCCGATGTCGAACGAACCGGCGGGTATGTTTACGAACTCGATCCCATGCTGGCTTTTGAAGGTTGTAGGCGGTTTACCGACGACCGCGGGAAGTTTCGCAAGTTTGCCGAAAATTCCAACGCCAGCCAACGCTACGACCAACAAGATCACAAAAGCTGTCACCAAGGATCCGACGATGATGAGCGGCAACCACTTGTTAAAATTTGCTGGCTCGCGCGGCGGGGATACGAGACCCAAGGGAATCACTGGTGAACTGACGGTTGGTACGGGTTCGGGAAGGATACTTTCCTCGGTCACCAAAGTTCCCCCCGGCAATACCAGCGTTTCCGGCAAAGTCCTATCGGTCGTTGCTTCCGGTCGAGCCGGGGCCAGCGGTGGGCCAACCGGGTTGGTCCGTGGGTGCCGGTTGCGCGCGATCGTATCGACCGCGCTGTTGCCGCCCACCTGACGCAGTGCGGCGCGCATGGCTGTGGCCGAGCGAAATCTGCTGTTCAGATCCTTACTCACTGCGGACATCACTAGATCGCGGAGTTGCGAGCCGATGAAATTCGGCAGCGGTTGGGGCGCTTTGTGCAGAATGGCCCCGATCAACGCCGCGTCGCTTTCGTTCGGAAAAGGCAAGTGACCGGTCAGCATTTCATACAGCATCACGCCCGCCGACCATATGTCGGTCTGTTCCGAACGCTGCCCGTCAAAGGTTTCCGGCGGCATGTAGGCATACGTTCCGGAAACGGTCTTACTATGCGAAGTTGACCGCAATACTCGCGCCAATCCGAAATCGACCAGGCGCGGCGTGCGCCCTTGCAACAGCACGTTGGCCGGTTTTAGATCGCGATGGATGATCCGGCGCGAATGCAGATGCTCTAATCCGGCCAGGATATCGTCGGTTATTTCGATCGCCTCTTCGACGGACGGTGCGCGGCCGCCATGTTTACGCAACCAACTTTCTAAGGAACCGTCAGGCGCGTACTCGCTGACGATCACGACCAGGTCGTCGTAAATGTCGGCATCGATTATTGGTAGTACGTTAGGGTGACCGCTGGCGGTGATCCAGACCGCGGCTTCGCGGCGAACGGCTTCGAGATCAATGTCTTCGTCGTGTGGGATCTTAAGCGCGACCTGAGTGACGGCCAGGGAGGTACGCTTCTCGGCCAGCCACACGACCCCAAAGCCGCCGCGACCGAGCTTCGCCATCAACGTGTATGGTCCGACTTGTTCGCCCTTGCGTAACATTTCGCCTTAAGGTCTCGCCCTTGAAATAACCCGAACCCGGGGAAGTTATCACGAACCGCGGCGGGTTGCGAAACGTTTTGGGAGGGTGCAATTAAAAGTGCCGGCTGGTCGTTGAATTATCGTCGTTGGCGAGCAAGTCGACGGAAGGTATCAAACTGCCATTTCGTCGGGCTGAAGCCCAAACGGTGAGTTTGAAATCGCACACTTACTGGTCGTGCGGGCTCCCGCACGCAAGCTCTCCGATCACCAGGTGGCGGACTCTTTACGCGCGAACGTCTTCGCCGGGATCGCGCTGCCGCATTTCTACCGGGCTGCCAGCGAAGCTTTGGAGGCGGTAGCGGCGTTCCGACCATCGCCGGAAAGCGCACCTTTGAACCGAGCACCTCGCCACCGTAATGGAATTCTCTCCGAACGCGTCAGTTTCATTGAATTCCGGTAAAGAACGTCCACAATTTCTGCTCCCGAATTCGATTTACATCAGTCTGCTATTGTGGTAACTAGAAGTAACTAAACTAATCCCGTCGTCAATCTCTCACTGCGATCGGCCCGTTCGGAACTGAGCCTGATCGCAGCCTTACGGTTTTTTGGTACGCAATTGAACCCCCAGGCGGTTGTCTTTTAATTATTGTTGCCGCCGCCATTGTCCGATTCTGGAGGTTTGACGTGGATTCTATAAGTAGAGCCAACCGATCATTTAATGCGCGGAGAATTCTTCGTTCGTCATTAAGATTCACCTGCTTTGCCCTGGTGATTTCGCTTTCGGCCGGTTCCGATCCGCTCCAGCCGCTGCGAATTCGAAACGCTGGCGAACCCCGTTTAAGGGGTCAAACACCAATTGATTACGCCGGAAAATTGGGGTTCACGAACCGAGCAACCACCCAACAATTTGAATCACTCAGCGATGCGATTGCTTTGGCACGTTACTCCGCCGTTCAAACCGGTGAGGTCGCAACCGCAACGAACTGCGCTAACCAGATCCGTGAATCTTTTGCGCCTAGCGGTTGGCGTATTGAATCAAACACTGCAAACGTTCACTGGCAGTCGCGCTGGCGATTGCAGAGTCTTGGTTACGCGGATCGCCAACAAGGGATTGGCCTGGGACCAATGCAAACGCTCAGTAATCGCGTAAGCGTCAAGCATTCTGTTGTACCGGATCCTTACCTGTCTCGTTACACGACTGCAGCTGTTGAAGAATGGTTCGAGAACACGCCCGCGGGTCTGGAGCACGGTTTTACTTTGCCGCAGCGACTTTCTGATAGCCGCGGTTCCTTACGCTTGATCATCGCAGTTGAAGGCGATCTGACCCCACAAGCGGATCGGGATGGGTTGGGTTTGCGGTTGGTAGACGTTCAAGGCGTACCGGTGCTGAATTACGAGACGCTCAAGGTCTGGGACGCGAGCGGACGGGAGATCATCGCCCGGCTAACGACGAAGGACCACGCGGTCATTTTCGACATCGATGATTCCGTAGCGCAATACCCCCTGGTGATCGATCCGACCTTTTCGGCGGCCGCGAAACTCCTCGCGAACGATGGCGCGGCGACCGATGCGTTCGGTAGTAGCGTCGCCATTGCGGGCGACACCGTAGTCGTGGGGGCTCCTTTCGACAGCGTGGGTGGAAATAACGTCCAAGGTTCGGCTTATGTTTTCGTGCGGGGCGTGAACGGTCTGTGGTCGCAACAAACCAAGCTGACGGCGTCGGACGGCGCCAGTAGTGACGACTTCGGCAGATCCGTGGCTATTTCCGGAGATACCGTGATCGTGGGTGCTCCTCGGGATGACATTGGCGGAAACACAAACCAAGGGTCGGCCTACGTCTATGTGCGCAACGGCACCACCTGGACGTTCGAGGATAAGATCCAAGCGGGTGACGGCGGGCAAACTGATGGTTTCGGCTCCTCGGTGAGTATTTCCGTCGATAACGTAATCGTCGGGAGCAGTGACGCCACCATAGGAGGAGACTTCGGCCGGGGATCGGCTTACATATTCGTGCGGAACGGTGGGACCTGGGCCCAACAACAAAAGCTGACGCCAACGGACGGCGCGGGATCTGATCATTTCGGCGTTAGCGTGTCCATTGGCGGTAGTTCTGCGATCATAGGGTCGTTATCTGACGACATTGGAAGTGAACTTAACCAAGGCTCAGCTTATGTTTTCACTCGCTCGGGAACGACCTGGACGCAGCAGCAGAAACTGACCGCGGACGACGGCGCGGCGGGTGATGAGTTCGGGGCGAGCGTTGACCTCGCGAATGCTGTCGATAGCGTTGTCATCGGCTCGCCGAGCGACGACATTGGTGGAGTGCAAGGGAGGGGCTCAGCGTATGTATTTCTTCGCTCGGGGAATACGTGGACCCAGCAGCAAAAGTTGACATCTGGGGGTGGCGATGAATTTGACGCGTTCGGAGTAAGTGTCGCCATGTTTAGCAATACCGCGATCATTGGCACGGTGGGCGCCGATAATCAACGAGGTTCCGCCTATGTGTTCACGCGTAACGGTACGACCTGGACCAGGCGACAAAGATTGATTCTGTATGATGGAGTGGGAGGCGACCAATTCGGCGGAAGCGTGGCGCTGAACACAAACACTGCCGTCGTCGGCACGAGCGGCGACGACATCGGCGGGAACTCTAACCAAGGTTCTGCGCAAGTTTTCCGCCTCGGCAGTAAACCGTTTGATTTCGACGATGACGGCAAAGCTGACATCTCGGTTTTCCGGCCGGCCACCGGAGCCTGGTATCGCCTGGACAGTTCCGCCGGTCAGTTCGTCGCCGTTACGTTCGGCCAAAACGGAGACATCCCGGCCGCCGGTGATTATGACGGCGACGGCAAGACCGATATCGCGGTTTTTCGACCCTCGAACGGCACCTGGTATTTTTTGAACAGCACTACCGGGTTCAAGGCGACTCAATTTGGACAAACGGGTGACCTCCCGGTTCCGAGCGATGCCGACGGCGACGGCAAGTCCGATATTCGTGTCTTCCGTCCCTCGAACGGCACCTGGTACGGCTTGAACAGTTCGACGGGACAATTCGTCGCCAGCCAGTTCGGTGCCACCGGCGATCTCCCGGTCGGGGGTAATTATGACGGGGATAGTTTTTCCGATCTGGCGGTCTTTCGACCCTCGACCGGTTCTTGGTATTTGTTGGAAACAACCGGAGGCTTTGTGGGGGTCCAATTCGGGGCTAACGGTGATAGACCGGTAGCCGGTGACTTTGACGGGGATGGGAGATCCGACATTGCCGTCTTTCGCCCCTCCGCCGGTGCGTGGTATCGCTACGATAGCTCCACGGGTCAGTTTGTCGCCATCGGGTGGGGACAAAACGGCGACATTCCCGCGCCGGGCGACTTCGACGGAGATGGCAAGACCGATCTCGCAGTCTTTCGTCCTGCAACGGGGGCCTGGTACCTATTAAATGGCGCTGGATTTACCGCCGTATCGTTTGGCCAGTCGGGCGACATTCCCGTCCCGACACAGCCATAAAGCGAAGGGACGATGACCTAAACCAGAGTAGGTGCGTTTGGCAACGCCTCCGTTTGCTGATTTCGGTGTTCACGTTAATTTGAGACAGTTATGAAATGGAAAATTGAAATGCGATAGGCGATTTTGGTTTCTTTATGCGGTTAAGATTCGCCGGGGACGATATCTAGAGGAGGTGCGCCCCGCGAATCGTTTCGGCTGTTTACGGTCTTCATACTATCCTAAAAAAAGATTAATATCCGGCTACGGTTGAGGGACGGGTCCGTCTGTCATAGGGCAAGCAAGTTGAAGATATTCAACCAGCTCGAAGGGCGGCATAGTGTAGTTGTGGATGAGGCGCTTTTTTTGTAGTCCACGGAAAGCATAAAATAGGTTTGGAGCCCGAAGGACGGCAGCAACCCGTTGGACAACTATTGGTTTCCATTCCGAACGCGGATCGTACAAAAGGAGACACCGAAATGCTTCTCTTGCTGATCGCCCTTTTCGGATTGTTCGTACCGAATGGCATCTTCATCTATTGGCTAATTTATGAACATCGAAGCCCGATGGACTTTGTCACGAACCATCTAGCATTGGCGTACATTATTGATGCCATGATGGTATTGGCGATCCTGGCGATCTATTTCGCGCGCAAGCCGATCGGGCGCGTTAAATGGTATTGGTTCGTGCTGTTATCCCTTATCGGCGGTTTGGGTTTCAGCCTTCCCTTCTATTGGTGGTTGAACAAGCGCGGTACACATGATTAAGGCGCTAGGGCTTTTGCTAGCGGCGGTGTTGGCCGGGATCGCGCTGCTGCATTTCTATTGGGCGGCGGGTGGCGGATTTGGCGGCGGCAGTGCCGTTCCGACGGTCGGCGGCAAGCGTACATTTGAACCCAGCACCTTTGCGACCGTTATGGTCGGGCTGGCCTTCGTATTGGCGGTGTTAGTTGTACTCGGACGCATGGGCTACTTGGGCCAGTTCTTACCCGCGTGGGTCTTTCGCGTTGGCGCACTTGGTATCGGATTGATCTTCTTGGCGCGTGCGATCGGCGATTTCCGGATGGTGGGATTCTTCAAACAGGCATCGCCTTCTTCATTCGCTTTTTGGGATAATTGGGTCTATTCACCGCTTTGTTTAGGAATCGCAATAGTTGCTCTGGTCGTAGCCATTCGGGACTAAAAGGTGTTGGCTAACTATTCTTATCGCCTGCTCGGGAAGATTCAAGGTTGGACGAAAGCGGGATAATGGTTAGAGTCTTCGAATCAAATGGGGATATTGCAGTATAATTTGGATCATGAAGATCAAGGTTGTAATACATGAAGCCGAAGAAGGCGGCTACTGGGCTGAGGTTCCCTCGATCCCAAGTTGCGCTACGCAGGGTGAGACGCATGAGGAATTGATCGCGAATCTACACGAAGCAATCGAAGGCTGTCTTTCGGTTGATGTGGTTACGATCAAACCACTGTGCACGGACCGGATATTTGAACTTGCAATATGAGATCGAAGTCCGGCAAAGAACTTGCCCGCGTCCTGGAACGGCATGGGTGGATTTTATCGCGTGTTCAGGGCAGTCATCACAATTACGGCAAACCGCAGAGCATTGTCCGTATTTCAGTTCCGCTCCACCGAAACGAGCGCTTAAGATCGGACTCCTTCGGCATTTGATGAAGCAACCCGAACTAAACGAAGACGACTGTTGAGAGTCGGCCCATGAAAAGCTGCCCCACTTGCAACCGAACCTTTGGCGACGAGATGGTCTTCTGTTTGGTGGACGGGTCGATCTTAGGTCCGCCTTTCGATCCCCAGGCCACCCAGGGGTTGCGCGCAGCTGAACCGGCGTCCGACACGGTATTGCTTGGGCCACGCGAAACGGCTCCTACCATTGCTAGCCCGGCAGCCCCGTCTCCACAAGCCGGGACAGGTTCCAACGAATCCCCCACTCTTGCTCTGCCCCGATCAAAAATCGCCGCCAAGCCGGCATATTTGATCGGGTTGTTCGGGCTCGTTATCTTGGTCGGGTTAGGAATGTGGGTGTTTAGGCCATCGCGCTGCGCCACCATTTCGGTCAATTGCCAATCGCTTCCGGGCGATTCGTTCTGTCACGTGGAACGCGATAGCCCGGAGCGTAAATTGAGTTTTTCGGATCCAAGCAGATCTGTCTGCTCGATCGCGGCGATGGCTTTACAACAACGGACTTTCACCGACGAGATGAAGATCAATTGGTCGGTGTCGGCCGGTCGCATTACGCAGAAAATGGACTCCGACGAAACGATCCGGATCGATGTTAGCGGCTTGCAAGGTCAGAGGGTTACCGCCACTGCAACCGTCGAAGGTCTGGGGTGGTTTTGCGCTAACTCCGCATCGGATACCTTTTTAGTCTCGATCGTGTCGAGTCCAACCAAGTGAGTCAATAATTTCGACGATCATGAGTTGCCGCTATGCAAAATTGTTGCAATTGCTTTTGGCCGCGGGTTTGTTGATCCCTGGTTTAATTGTTTCAACGACACTCGCACGATCGTTCACTGGACCACGCAAAGGCACGTTGGTTCTGACGGGCGGCGAATTTGGTTCGGGAGTGATAGAAAAGTTTGTCTCTTTGGCGGGCGGCCCAAAAGCCAATTTTGTTTATATCCCGACCGCGGCATCCAGCCTTAAGTTGCCGTCCGGAATTATCTACGACCCGCCGAACCTAGATGTTCCCGCCGCCAACACCAAGGAATTCGAGCAGGAGTTGGCCAAATTTTTTGGCGTCGAGCACATGACCGTGCTTCATACCCGTGACCGAGAGACCGCGAATTCGCTCACGGAAGCCGATCGGGTTGAAGTGTTCGAAAAGGTCTGGAGATCGGTCAAAGAAAAATATTATGACGCGGGATTCAATGGTGTCGATTGGAGTTCGGTTCACGGGCAATATCGCGCTCAACTCGGCGTCCTAGCCACGGATGAAGCATTCTATGCCTTGCTTAACCGTATGCTCGGCGAATTGAAAGATGCCCATACCAACGTTCGAACACCGCGCGTGGTCCAGGCGAGAAAGCATCCGCAAACCGCCGTGACCAGCGTAAGAATTCGCGAGGTCGAAGGTCTACCCGTGATCTATAGCGTCGAACCGAATTCGGACGCAGCGCAAGCCGGAGTTGAACCGGGGATGATCGTGGGCCAGATCGATGGCCGCGCCGTGTCTGCGCTGATCGCCGCGGAAAACGCTGAACTCACTTCCTATTTGCCGCCGGCCCTCGAACGGATCCGAATCTATTCACGGCTGCTGGCCGGTAGCCCAGGCTCCAGCGTCAAACTCACTTTGGAGCGAACGGACCATACGGTGTTCGACGTGACGCTTGCGCGCCGCGGGACGGTGGCGCCGCCGAGCATTACGGCTGCCGTGTTACCTTCCGGTACGGCCTTGCTACGAGTCGATTCTTTCCGCGACGGTATCGCCAAACAAGTGAAAGCCGCCTTGCGGAAATTCAAGGACGCCCGCGGTTTGATCATCGATCTGCGTAACAACGGCGGCGGTGAAGTTCCGGAGATGCGCGAGATAGCGGGCTATTTCTTTGGCCAGAAGCAATATTTCGGCCGCGGCGTTAACCGAACCGGCAAGCCTTTATCTTACTTCGGCGGATTGGTTAAGGTGCCACTAGAAGCATACGTTGGTGAACCCGGCGGTCAACTTTTTGCCAAGCCGATCGTAATACTAATTGGCGAGCGTACTGCCAGCGCCGCGGAATCCTTTACCGAAGGTATGCGAGAGAACGATCGCGCGTCCGTGGTCGGCAGCCAAAGTTGCGGATGCGTAAATATCGTTCTGGACTCGATCGGATTGAAGGGCGGCGGCGAGTTGCATATCAGCGAGCTTGGATACCTTTCGCCCAAGGGAAACCGGTTGGAAGGAATCGGAGTGAGCCCGGATGTGATGGTTGAGTTAAAACTGGCCGACCTGCAACAACGGCGGGACGCCTGGATCGAAGCGGCGGAGACGATCCTAAAAATGGGACCCGGCCCTGGCCCCGGAAAACTCGGTCGAGGGATTTCTCCGCCGAACGACGGTCAAACCAAAGCCTTGAGGGCGTGTTACGGAAGATGATCAAAAGGAGCATAAATGGCAAATGAAACTGGTGGTGGATCAATGGTCAAAATGATCGTCATAGTAGTCCTTTTCGCGATCGTCGCGGCCGTGGCGGTGACGATCATTCAGCAACTTATCTTTGG
>JBDSEC010000670.1:0-5389 GCA_039920205.1 Pyrinomonadaceae bacterium | reverse complement strand
TTACTGTCGCCGTCAAAATCGCCCGGCGTTGGACGGTCATTGGCAGTTCCGAAAGACACGCTGCGGAAACCGTCGCGGCTCTGTTGAATGTACCACTCGCCGTTGCGGAATACCGCCACGTCGGTCTTGCCATCACCATCAAAGTCGCCGGGGGCCAACAGGTCACCCGTCGCGCCAAAGTGCGACGAAACCGAAACAGAATTGCTGCTTTGCTGGATGTACCAGTTGGCTTCGCTGGGCCGGAAGACCGAGATATCCGTCTTACCATCGCCATCGAAATCTGCCTTACGGGCCAGCACGGCCGCCGCGACTTCGCCAAACACGGTGAATTGGAACGCGCGCGAAACCGCCACGCCACCCGGCGCACCCGGGTCGCTAATGTACCAACGTCCCACAAAGGTCGAGCCAACCACCTGCGGTGTGGCCGGGATGGCCAACACGGTCGAACCCCACCCGCCGCTGCTGCCGGAACCGCCGAGCGAAATTGTCACGCGGGCGAACGAACCGGTGGCCGGGATACCCGGTCCCGTGCCCGGGTCGCTGCTGTTGATCACTAAAGTTGCTTGCGCGCCGCCGAGCGTGTTGCTAATGCCGACGGTGAACTGCGGATTGCCGGCAAGCGGCGGTTCGATCGCCAGCACTGCGGGCGTGAAACCACCCGAACCCGCCACGCCGGTACCGGTCAACTGCGGGACGCGATTCGATTCTGAACATAACGTTGGACGCGAGAACTGATCGGTACCTGCCGCCACCCGGGGGTCGGTCAAGGATCTAAGGAAGTTAACCAGATCGGTCTTTTGACCAGCCGACAATCCGCGCGGCCGGATCAAATTACCCGGGAAATTGTTGTTGGTGAAATCACCACCGCGATTGTAAAACTCGACCACGTCTTCCAATGTCGCAAAGCGGCCATTGTGAAAGTAGGGACCGCGAAGTTCTACATTACGCAAGCTGGGCGTGCGGAATTCGCCCAAGTTTTGTGGATTGGCCGTGACGTTGAACCGGCCGGGATCCTCTCCTGCCGGGCGCAAGCCGATATAGTGAAATATGTTGTCGCTGAAAAGCGGACCCGCGTGGCAAACCGCGCAACTGTTGCCGTTGAAAACGCCTTGACCACGTTGGGCCGAGGCCGACAACGGCTGGATCTGCTGCGCCGCTAAGTCGAACGGAGTCCGGTCGGAATAAAGGGTCCGCTCGAACGTCGCGATCGCCATGGCGATCCTTGCTGGCGTCACCTCGGGTGTGCCAAATGCCTCATTGAACAGGTCCGCATAAGTTCGGCCGCCAATGTAGTTGGAAAGACCGGTCGGCATCGCCGGGGACAGCGCCAACGGTTTTGAAGCATTGATCCGCGCTGCAACTTGCGACCAATCACGTCCCGAGTGGGCCATTTCGGCCGAGCTCACCGGCGGTCCAAGAACCTGGCTTTCCAACGCGCCGCCATTAGGAATGATCACCGCGCCGGTCAATGGATCCACAAATTGTCCCGTCGCGCGACCGTCCCAGAAAAGCAAGTTGCCGAATCCGGCATCAACATAAGATTTCGATTTGCGGCCGGTCACTTGTTCCCGGAATCCATAAGTCGCATCCCAAATAAAAGTGCCATCGGCATTGCTGGCCGGCACGCCGGGCGAGGCAAATACATCGTCCGCTGTATTAACCACCAGATCGGCACCCGGATTGGTCGATCGCGCACTGTTCACGACCGAGCGGAGGTCCGATCCGCCTTTGGTCGAAAAGTGGCAGGTACCGCAAGACACCGTCCGCGTGGACGACATTTGCTCTTCCCAAAACAGGACTTTACCTAGCGCTGCCTTGGTCGCCGTTACCGGATTTTGCGGAGGCGCCGGCGGGGGATTCAAGGGACCGAGTCCCACTATGAGGCCAACGGCGCGCAATCCGTTATCGGGCACACTAAAGTCGCTGACGGTCGTCGAGTTCTCGGCGCGTACCCAATAAAAGTAGTTTGTGCCGCCCGCCCCGGTCGTGTCAAAAAATGCGTTGTTGGCCGTAGTTCCCACTTCAGTGGCCGTGGCGGGGTTATTTACCGTGTTCCGGAAAATGCGGTAGTTGGTCGCATTGCGGATGGTATCCCACGTCAATCCGACCTTGGAGATATAAGAACCATCGGATGCAACCATGCTGGTTGGCGCGGCGAGGGCGCCACCCTGGCCCGTCGTCCGAAAAGACGAAACGAACCGTTCCGAAACCGCGATGGCCGGGATCAGAAACAAACCAACCACTAATAATTTGATAAGCCGCATAATTTTGGCCTGCCTTTCAGGTCTGGGGATCAAGGCACACAACTACCGCGATCCGGGGCGAAAAACTTGTAAACCACTGAAAATTTATGATTTAGCGCCTCGTCAACTAAGCTTGCCTGGCTAATATTGACTGGCCGACTAGGGATAATGTCTGCAACGATCGTAAATAGTTCCATAAATTTGCAAATTTGTCAGGCGGGTGGGGCAGTTCGATATTCGCCGCGCTTCGGCGGCACCGGCTTCGCATGCTGAAATTGTTAACAAATAGTTGGCGGACGTGATGCTTGCAGCGCTGCGGTTGGCCGGTCATTGCCGATCGCATGGGGTTTGATCCGCGTAACGCGTACAGTCAAGAGTGTGCAGTGCTCGACTAGCGCGGCGTGGCCATGGTGCCAATCCTGCAGGCAAAATCAGAACCGGTCGGGAACGTCCGAGTAGCAATGGCGAAGTCCTACTCAATCGCATTTCACCATAACCGAGGTTTTTCAACCTTCAAATAAGCTCTCTTTGGATGGGAGCGCACCTATCCAAAAATGCTCAGAGCTTATCCAACGAAATCGCAGATCCTCTGCGATTTAACTTCGAGATCGGGTTGGTCACCATTCCATCTATAAAAAATATTTCCTAGGTCCAACCGAAAACACCGAAATTGTCGACAGGTCTAGTCTGAAGAGAAACAGTGGCTACGACAATTGCTTCGGTCTCAAACGATAAGCCAACCGTTGGAATAGCATATTCTGAATTACGGACGTCATCTGTTCGAACCTCTTGAATTCCATCCCCTACAAAAGTCAGGTACATGTTGAAAAGCTAGCGACCCGTCAACACTAAAGCACGCTTACTTGGCGCATTGACATCCAACGCGAGCATTGCATTGCTCCTAGCAGCAACACGACGCCCAAGCAAAATAGGTCCAACTTGTGATGGTATGATCTATTTGAGGCCGGACTCAGAGCAATTGCTATTCACATCTGTAGGCAGATCTATGATTGGAAGGATTTCATCGTCTAACAAATTCGCGTATATAATTCCGCACCGTATCGGCCCAAGATTCTCCTTAACTTGCTTTGAATTAATCAGTTGCAAAAGGATCTCGTCGGCCCGCTTTAGAATTGCAGAGGAAAGTGCTTCATCCAGATTCAGTAATTTGACTTTTCTCATAAAGTTGCGGGATTTCAATTCCTTGTCTGACCGATAGTAGTGACTTAAGTATCTTACGCTCACAATGTGAAAATCTCGCTTGTTGTTAACTACCGTAAATGAGATCTTAAATGAAGCTTGTTGGATGCCAAGGTCTTTCATCTGATCCATCCAAGGCATGTGTGGCCCATTTCCACGATCACCCCTTAGCAGTAGATATCTAAGGTCGCTATTCGCATCCAATCTTTTTATTATTTCTTGAACTCGCGTTTCGGGACTCCTATCGAAGCTGCGGTTTTGACCAACGGTTATTTGGGCAATAGTGACGCCTATTGCCACAACGGCCATCACCAAGAAAAGTTGACCTCCGATTACTTTTGAGCACCCCATCAAAACATTCATGAGATCATTCTCCCGATTTCTAGCTACTACGCCTCTCCGTTTTATCTTCCGCATAGGCTATTGAGTTGCTTGATTTGAGCAGGCGTGAACTCCCAAATTCCTTGGTTAGCTTTGTCTGCACCGGTCCATTGCTTCCCAATAAAGCCATCATGCATAACACCCTCGATGTCGCCCGAATCATAGTTCTGTTGGAGAAGAAAATGGCCAATCTCATGAGAGCCCGCGCGCGCTAAACCTATAGCACGTGATTTTGAGTTTTGGTTGAAATAGTCTTTAGATCCGCTTACGACATTGTCGTCCTTGGCTGATAAAACTAAGCGGTCTATAAAGACCTGGCCTCTATTAAAAACATTTGGTCCGTTGAATCCAGTTTGACCAACTGTCTTATCGCTTTTTGTCACGTACCCGGAAGCCGTAGCGTTTAGCCCCAAGAAATAATCAGCAAATCCAGTGGTAGTGAATTCAATTTCTTGACCAGCCTTTGCATATATCCGGGCAATCTCCTTCTGCAGCGCGTCCAACTCAGCCTTCTTGAGGTTATTGTTGTTCGAAATAGAAACCTTGAACTTACAGCCTGACAGTACAGATGAGACCGGGAAACGAGTTGTCGGTAACTGCCCGCCCGGATTTGGTTGCGCGGCTGGAATCAGTGTCGTCCACCAAGGCAAGCTAAAATACCAATCAGTCACAACATCGGGAACCGGGGTATTAGGTGCCTCTGGACTGCGAACACCAGGCTCACTGGTGGTGCCAATATAACCATAGGCTGATCTCAGCATTCCAAAGGGTCCGTGAATCATTCCGTTGTGAAAGAGGTCAAGATAGAATTCGTAACTTATTGGAATTCCCATCCAGACGATTTCCGGCCGAGTATACGATGGCGACGTTAGATATGGAAAAAGGTTTGACGAACCAGGATTGGGTTGTGCTGGATCGGGAAGTACGTACGGATCCTCAAACTGCACACTAGCGCCCATTGGATCCATTTCCATGCTATTTGGGCCACCAATCCCGCCCGGAATTGCCCCAGTCGAGTCTGTCATACGCATGGTAGAGTTGCTAGGATCGCGGTGGTCCCATAACACCTGATCCGGTGCAGTTCCTTGACCCTCGTATTGTATTGCCAAGTCCGTGCCACCGGCCCGAACGAAAGTTCGACATTTTTCACCCGCGTCGACGTCCGCACCAAAGTCCGAACCCCAGGCTTCGGTAACCGTTTGTCCGCCGAGTACGCTGGAACGGATGAAAAGAGTGTCAATATTCGCTACGGTGTTGAAGGACTCAGGGCTGGGCAGCCAGTAGTATTTGACCTGCTCTACAACCAATCCGTTGCCATCAATTGTGTGATCCGTGTAATTGTTGGCCGTAGCCGTGGTTTTGGTGATCTGCCCGGCCGCATCGTAAACATAATGCAGTTCGTCGCCGCTCGTGCTGCTCCCCACTCGAAGTGGGCGGCCATCGGCGTCATATTCAGAATCAGCACCCCGGTTATTCTGAAAACTCTGGGACCAGCCAAACTCACCAGTCCAATGCTGCGTAATTCGGTTGGTGAGTTGACCGAACGCATTGTGCAAATAAACTTC
>JBDSEC010000669.1:0-6346 GCA_039920205.1 Pyrinomonadaceae bacterium | reverse complement strand
ACGAGGGCAATCGCGATAAAACGCAGACCGTCGATCTCCGGAATAAATCTACCCGAAGTCGTTACGCGCGCCAGCCGCCCGAGCGTTCGATCAAAAACCGCCATTAAGAACTCGCGCTCGCTTCCATACCCGGGGCACCTGAGATGCGATAGAGCTGAAATTTCTCTTCGTCAAAGCCTTTGAGCATCATTTCGAACGGCTCGACGACAAGTCCATCGCGCTCGATCATGGTCATCAATTCCGGATCGGCCATCGCGCTTTCGGAAAGGATCACATCACCGCCGGTCGACAACCCTTCCAGCCGCGCCGCCAAATTCACCGTGCAGCCAAAGTAATCCAGTCGGCCATTCAACGTAACGGCGATGCACGGTCCGGTATGAATTCCTACTTTCAACTTTAGTGGCGACGTGCCGTCGGTCGGGTTCCCCAGTGTCTCTTGCGCGGTCATAAACGCCCGTAACGCGCCGGACGGTCGCTGGAAAACCGCCATTACGGCGTCGCCGATGGTCTTGACCAGGGCGCCGTCCTCATCACTGATGGCCGCCCGCAAAACATCGAAATGGCCCATCACCCGGCCAAACGCTGGAGCGTCGCCGATCTCGCGATAAAGTTGCGTCGAACCACGCAGGTCTGTGAAAAGGACCGTAAGCGTGCCTACCGAGATCTGTTCGCCTGGACGAAGCGCTTCATTCGCGAACAAGTCACGAAATACTTGCAAAGCGGTAACTTCCGCCGCGGTAGCGGCCTGGTCATTCCACGCCATTCTTTCCAAAATGAAGAGTTGTTCTTCGTCGGTAGCGTTTTCGAAACGTAATTCGGATTCAGGGCCGAGCATCATCTCACCGTTGGCCCACCCTTGCGTTGACGCGCGCAGAATGACGATCTCTTCTCCGTTTTGCCCGACACATACGTATTGTCCACCCGCTAGCTTTGAAGTGCGCAGCCGATAACGGCCGGCCTCGAGCGGTACCCGGAGGACCCGTTCGGCACCCGGTTCAAGCAACTGCTGCACGACGATGTGCGGCGTGACCTGGGGACCGCCCACGCAAAATTGGACCGCTTGAACATGACGCACCGCGGAGTTGGGTCGAAAGGTGAGTTCGACCGATTGCTCAAAATTAACGTTGAAATCGATCTGGCAACTGTCGCAATGCACATCGGTGCGCAGACCGCTAAGCGAATGGCTGGTCTCGGCCGGGCCGCGGCAATGTGGGCAGATCATGTCCCATTGCAGATCCAATAACCCGGCCCGCGTCGCCCACAAACAGATCTCCAAAACATCGCGCCGTGGTGCGCCCCAAAAATCGGCAAGCGCGTGCGGCCGGATCCGGGCCAAGGTCAGGTCGTCCGCTTCTTCGATCAGGACGCGAAGGCGTTGGACCAAGCCGGCGTCTGCGCCCTGCTCGACCATCTTGGCCGTCAGACTATTCAATCGATCCCGGCCGCCTTGCGAAAAGACCGCGTTGATCTTCGAATAAAGCTGACGCTCGCCCGTGGCGGCGGCACGATCGTAGGCATTGATAGCCCGCGCAAAACTGCGCCGGCTCAGCAAACCGATCTGAATGCGGATCGCGGTCCGGCCCAGCGCGATCCGCGGCCGGGCCCATACCTCATAGACCAACTTGGTGCCGCCGCCATCCTGCGTTTCCATTTGGGCCTGCACGCGAAGTTCGGCGACCGGTCCTTTGAAATAAGTGCGCGTGACACCGAAACGATAGGGGCGCACCCATTCGAACGGCTGTTCCTCCCACTCGACCGGTATGCCAAATTTGGATAGACGGAGACGCTTGCGTCCGGATCTTGCCGGATCTGTGCTCTCCCGTTGAGAAACCGCGGGCACGCCGGTATCGCGATTGAACCGATTGGTATCTGAAACCAGAGGCCAAAGCTCCTCGGGCGTGGAGCGGAGATCGAACTCCCACCTATAATGCATTTCGCGATAGCTCATAGACCTGGGCAGATGCTAGATGTTAGTTCTGCTCCTATACCAGCACCTAACATCTAGCATCTAGTATCTTCTAAAAAAAATGCTTGAACGACCACCCACGGGCGGCCGTTCAAGCTCGGACCTAGATCGTGCTCGGATCACACACGGTTCATTATCGAATTCTCACACTTCTTTGAATTCTGAATCGACATCTTCGAACGACGAAGCGACGCGATAGTTCATCGATTGCACCTGCTTGGTGATCAAAAGGTCATCCTTGGTCTTGAGTAAGTCCGCCCGGTTATAGACCGATAACTCGAAATTGTAACCATGAGTGATCGCGTCCTTGGGACAGGCTTCGACACAATATCCGCAAAAGATACAACGGCCATAGTCGATATTGTAGGTGGAGGCATACCGCTCGTCCCGGCCGACGCGATCTGCGGCCGGCCGCGGGTCGTCGGTTGCCACGATATAAATGCAGTCAGACGGACAGGCCGCCGCACATAAAAAGCAGGCAACGCACTTTTCTTTGCCATTCTCGTCCACATGAAGCAAGTGTTGGCCGCGGTATCGCGGTTGTACCGTGATCGGAACATCCGGATACTGCACCGTCCAACTCTTCTTAGGAATGTACCAGAGCGTTACCTTCATACCTTTGACGATGGCGATCGTCGATTCAATTACGTCGCTTATGATTGACATAGATTTATTTCGTTATTTACCGTTCCATTTAGGGAAGTATCACCGCGGTCCGCCGTTGATCGCCAAAAAGATCAACACCATAACGCCACCGATCATTATCAAAGTGCTCAAAAGTCCGGTCACGATCCCAATGATCGCAAAATTACGGCCCGTGTAAAGCTGCGGGTCCGCCTTTTGTTTATTCAGCGCGACAAAACCGAGAATAGCTCCGACCGGTCCCAAAAACGAGAGGACTCCGCAAAATAGCCCCACCAATCCGCAGATCATCGCGCCCATTGCCAGGCCCTGCGAAGGCTCCTGCCCCGGTGTTACGGCGGCGATCTTGGCGCCGATATCTACCCAACTTGGGTTTACCGGGTCCTCGATCGTTTCCGCCATCGCCGCCGCCGACGGCGGCTCGGCCTCCAGCGTAGGTTCCGGGCGCGGCACCGCAACCATGGTCTTGAACGGGTCGTAGGAGGAATCCTCAGCGGTCAAGTCCGCCGTCAAGGCTCCGCCGCAGGCCACGCAAAATCTCAACTTTTCTTCCGTGTAAGTACGGTCACAACCCGGGCACTTTTTCATCGGCAATACCGTGTTTTCCCGCACCAACTGACTATTTCAAATTATAGATCAGCATCGAAAGTATCCACCAAAATGCGGGCAGCAGCAAAGCGATCACGCCCGCGGCAATGCCAACTATGGCAAACACTTTTCCACTGTAACGCTCGGGGCTTTTGATAGCTAAGATCAGGGCAATGGCACCAGCGATCACGGCCGGGACGCCAGTGAACCCGCAGAGGAAACAAAAAGCCGAGCCCACAAACCCAACGATCAAACTAAGGATCCCCAGGATCATAGATCCCAGCGCGTACAGATTCTGCGGTTTCACCGGATTCGCGATGGAACTCGGGTCAGCCGATAGCTCCCACGCTGCTTTCGGTTTGTCCCAAGGCGCGGGTGCGATCGGAGCGCTGCCCGGGATCTCGCCGCTCATGCCGCCCGGCGAACTTCCCGGCGAACTTCCCGGCGATGGCGGCACATAGGGATTGAATCCGCTCGGCGACATCATTGTCGCCATTAGATCGGGCGCCGACGCTGGCCCCGAATCCGGTTCCAAGATCGTACCGTCATCGGAACAAAATTGTAACGCTTCTTCGGAAAAGACCTTGTTACAGGTCGGGCATTTTTTCATATGGTTAACCGGGTCAATGGTCTAGTCGATCGCGCGAACGATCACATCATCTGCTCATCGAACTCGCACCAAGGATCACCACATAGATGATCCAGATCCCAATAGTAAGAAGCAACACCGCAGCCCCCGTGCCAATACCGACGAAGGCAAACGGTTTGCCGCCGAATTTTCCGGGATCGTTCTTGGCCATGACCAACGCGATGATCCCCATGATAATGGCGGCCACGGCTTCGACCGGCCCCAAACAGATCCAACCAAGCGTAATACTGACCAGCCCACAGATCATGGAGGCAATGGCCAAACCCTGTTGCGGTGAACGGTTGGCGATGCCATATCCCGGCGGCGGCGGCGGTTGCCACGCGGCCGGTTGGGCCGGGGCATTCCAATCGGGTTGCGAAGGAGGTGACTGCCACGAATGCGGCGCCATCGGCGCACTGCCCGGTATCTCGCCACCGAAACTGCCCGGCGAACTTCCGTACGGTCCACCCGTCGGCGGGGGCGCATAAGTCGGTGACGTCGTGCCGGGTGACACCATGGTCGCCATCGGGTCGCTGTTTAGCAACGTTGGCGCGGTCCCCTCGCCGGACGCATCAACCTCTAAGATCGATCCGTCGTCCGTGCAGAAGCTCAACGCCTCGTCGAAAAAGACCTGATTACAAGTTGGGCATCGTTTCATAGTTATTTAGCTATTAGCCGCTAGCTGTTAGCTATCAGCCAGAGGATCGGCTAACAGCTAACGGCTAACAGCTACCAACTGGATTTTAGACTAATTCCAATTTGCTGAAAAAATACGCGATCTCGATCGCAGCGTTCTCTTCCGAATCCGAACCATGTACGGCATTTTCGCCGATCGAAGTGGCAAATTCTTTACGGATCGTACCCTCGGCCGCATCGGCCGGATTGGTCGCACCCATTAGATCGCGCCAGGCCTTGACCGCACCATCTTTTTCCAGCGCCAGAACGACACAAGGAGCGCTAGACATGAATTCTGTTAACTCGCCAAAGAACAGACGGGCACTATGCACCGCGTAAAATCCTTCGGCTTGCGCCGTGGACATATGGATCAACTTCATGCCGCGCAGGCCAAATCCACCGGCTAGTACACGGGCCAAAATACCGCCCGTTTTTCCCGCCCGCACCGCGTCGGGTTTGATGATCCCAAAAGTTAAGTTTCCAGTTTGATCGCTCATTAAAATTTCGATTTCCCCTCAAAGTATTAAGCAGCGCCGAAGAGGCGCCACCAGTATTGTATTAATTGAATTTGCTTGATATCGGCCTAGGCGGTCGCTTTTGCGCCCAACAATTCCTGCATGGCCACGCCAATGTCAGCCGGAGACTGAACCACCCGGATACCGGCCGCGGTCAACGCGGCCATTTTTTCGGCGGCGGTTCCCTTGCCCCCGGCAATGATCGCGCCGGCATGACCCATGCGGCGTCCCGGCGGGGCGGTCTGTCCCGCGATAAACGCGACGATCGGTTTCGTCACGTGTTCCTTGGCATAGGCCGCGGCTTCTTCTTCGGCCGTGCCGCCGATCTCGCCGATCATGATAATCCCGTCGGTCTCGTCATCCGCTTGGAACAAAGCCAAAGCGTCGGTATGCGTGGTCCCGATGATCGGATCGCCGCCAATTCCGATCGCCGTCGATTGGCCTAATCCAAGCGCCGTCAACTGGCCGACCGCTTCATAGGTCAACGTTCCTGATCGGGAGACCACACCCACGCGGCCTTCGCGATGAATATGACCCGGCATAATGCCGATCTTGCATTTGCCCGGGCTGATGATCCCCGGGCAGTTCGGTCCGATCAGTCGCGACGAACGCGAGGACAGGTATTCGTGGACCTTGACCATGTCCATCGCGGGAATGCCTTCGGTGATACAGACCACCAGCGGCAATTCCGCATCCGCGGCTTCCATGATCGCGTCCGCGGCAAACGGCGGCGGCACGTAGATCACGCTGGCGTTCGCACCAGTCTCGCGCACGGCCTCTTCGACCGTGTTAAAAACGGGAATTCCATCATGGGTCGTGCCGCCCTTACCCGGAGTAATGCCGCCCACAATATTGGTGCCGTATTCCACCATTTGCTTGGTGTGAAACGAACCCTCTTTACCCGTGATGCCTTGTACGATCAGACGAGTTTCTTTATTTACCAAAACGCTCAAGGTTTATGGCTCCTCAATTTCAATGATTAGAAACGATAGCAATTGTTGACCGGCACGTTACACGCGAATTACCCAGCAATTCCGTCGTCAAAGCCGAAGTCGTAAAGAACTGAAAGTATAACATGACCCTGGGCGATGCCGCATCAGTGGTGACGAGTTACGGTCTTTGCCGGGTGCAATTTGAAGTGCCGGTCCGAATCGCCTACGGGCCCATAGCCCGACGTAACCCGCACTTTTAATTACGCTCGTCATTGTACAATCGGACGACCGCTGCGCGGTGAAGAATAACGGGCGGACTACGACGGCCGACCTGGCCTGGTTAGGGTTGCGATACATTTCCCCAAGCGAATCTTGGGAAATCAGATTAGGGGAAAATACC
>JBDSEC010000668.1:0-8938 GCA_039920205.1 Pyrinomonadaceae bacterium | reverse complement strand
CAAGCCGTTGCAGGAGGCGGGCGGGAATCTTAACGGCTCGACCAATTCAGACCGGACCAATTATTGGGAGGTCGTGCCGTCGAATTATCTGGAACTCGCGTTGTGGCTGGAATCGGATCGGATGGGTTATTTGCCGGATGCGATGACGATGGACAAGCTGAACAACCAGCGCGATGTGGTCAAGAATGAAAAGCGCCAGAACTACGACAACCAACCGTATGGTTTGGTCGGGGCCAAGGTCGCGGATCTGATGTATCCAAAGGACCATCCGTACAACTGGCAGACGATCGGATCGTTGGACGATTTGACCGCCGCGTCGATGGATGACGTCAAGGATTTCTTTCGCCGTTTCTACGTTCCGAACAACGCCAGCCTGGTCATCGCGGGCGACATCAACCCGAAACAAGCACGAAAGCTAGTCGAAAAGTATTTTGGACCATTAAAGAAGGGACCGGAAAAGGCCGCGGTGAACCCGCCCCAGCCGAAGTTGGACAAAGAGATCCGGGCCGAGATGGAAGACAGCGTCCAATTGCCGCGACTCTATCTTTACTGGAACAGCATGCCGCAATACACCGCGGACGAGGCGGCTTTGGACACGGTTTCGACCATACTTTCGAACGGAAAGACCTCGCGCCTCTACCGCTCACTCGTTTACGAAAAAGGGATCGCCCAGATCGTATTCGCTTCGAATCAAACGCGCGAGCTGGCCGGTCAATTCCAGATACAGGCCACACCAACTGTCGGTCATACCGTGGAAGAATTGGAAAAGGCGATCGATGCCGAGATCGCTAAGTTCAAAGCCGAAGGCCCCACGGCAGAGGAAATGAGCCGCGCTTTCAATGGCCGCGAGGCGCAAACCATCTACGGCATGCAGACGGTGGGTGGCGGCGGCGGCAAGAACGATCAGTTGAACGCCTACGCGACCTATTTGGGCAAACCGGATTACTTTCAAGCAGATCTGGACCGTTACCGCAAATTAACCGCGACCGAAGTGCAGAAAGCCGCCGCCGCCTATCTAACCGACAAACGATTGGTGTTTACCGTTAAGCCAAAACCGCGTGGCGCCGGCGGCCCCGGTGGTGCGGGTCGCAACGCGGCCGACATTCCGACGTCGAATCCCAAACCCAAGACGGAGGCGGCCCCGGATGACAAGTCCAAATTGGGCGGGTTGTACGTGATGCCGAAACCCGGGCCCGAACCCAAATTTGCTTTGCCTAAACTTGAACGGCGTAAACTTTCCAATGGTCTGGAAGTGCTGGTAGTGCAACATCACGAACTGCCGGTCGTCAACATGAATTTGGTGATCAAGACCGGTGGTACGGCCGATCCGATGGATCGCGCGGGTTTGGCCAGCTTTACCGCCGGATTGGTTGACGAGGGCACGACCACCCGCAGTTCGCAGGATATCGCGAACCAACTTGGTTCGATCGGCGCCAACCTATTCACCGGCAGCGATTGGGATTCTTCGAACGTGTCGATGTTGACCCTTACCCGGCAACTGGATCCGGCCTTGGACATTTTCGCGGATGTAGTGATGAATCCGGCATTTCCCGACGGCGAGTTAAAGCTGCAACAGCGCCAGCGGTTGGGCCAGCTTTTGCAACAACGCGACAACGCCAATGCGATCTCAGCCACCGTGTTTTCGCGCGTGCTTTATCCGGGCGAACACCCGTACGGCCACACGTTGTTGGGTAACGAAGCATCGGTAAAAGCCCTGACTGGTGACGACGTGAAGAAGTTCTACCAGACCTATTACCGCCCGAATAATTCCGCCTTGATCGTGGTCGGTGATGTCACGCCGGATGCGATCGTGGCGAAGTTGGAGAAAGCCTTGAGTGGTTGGAAGGCGGCCGAGGTTCCCGCGGTGAATGTCGCCCGGGGTCCGGCCCGCGACGCCGGAACGATCTATCTGGTCGACAAACCCGGCGCGGCGCAAAGCGTGATCACCATCGGCCAGGTCGCGGTTGATCGCGGCTCGCCCGATTACTTCCCGTTGCAAGTGATGAACACGATGCTTGGTGGGCAGTTCGTTTCGCGCGTTAATCTTAATTTGCGCGAAGAAAAGGGCTACACCTATGGCGCGCGGACCCAATTCGACTATCGACGCGGCGCCGGGCCGTTCTTGGCCAGCGCAGGCGTCCAAACGGCGGTGACCAAGGAATCGGTCATCGAATTCATGAAAGAGTTGCGCGGCATCCGCGGCGAGATCCCGGTGACCGACCAGGAGTTGGCTTATAACAAACAAAGCCTGACCGGCGGATACCCGCGCGGTTTTGAGACGCCGGCGCAGATCGCCGGTCGGTTGTCTGACGTGGTGGTTTTCGGACTGCCCGATACCTATTTCAACGACTATGCCGCGAAGGTAAACGCCGTTACATTGGCCGATATCCAACGGGTCGCGAACAAGTATTTGGATCCATCGAAGATGGCGATCCTGGTGGTGGGTGACCGCAAGACCATCGAACCCGGATTACGATCGATCGAGGGGTGGGGTTCGACTTTGACCAGGCTAAACCTGGAGGGCAACCCGGCCGCGGCCGGCGCCCCAACGGGCGGACAGTAGTTTAAGAATTGTCTTGGCCGGCCCTGGAAAGAAGTGAGCCTGCTCGGGTTCGCTTCTTTCCATTTTTGCCCTTAAACAATTGCCGATTACCCATGAACGCATTCAAAAATGCTATGATTTAGGATCCCCTATTTCATCGTTAAAGAGCGACAGTGCCGCTCCGGTTATTTTAAATACGCATGAACACCCGAAATTTCGTTCCACGACGATCTGAGGCGCGGGCCGCCGCGTCGGTACCGCATTCTGGCCGCAAGCGCTTGCGTGTCGCAATTGCGTTCGTTTCTTTGTTGTTGTTTGTGAGCACGGGACTAGCGCAAAAGCTGGCGCCGGCCAACACGGTGCCCCCGCCGATGATGCTCACGATCCTGCGGGCCGAAGACCAGCGCCGTTGGGACGAGGTTATGACCGCGCTGCTGCGTGACCCGAACCCCGCCGTACGCCGCCGCGCCGCATTAGCCGCCGGAAGGATCGGCGCGGCGACGACCGTCGAGCCCCTAGTGCAGGTGTTATCGACGGACAGTGACGTCTCGGTTCGAGCGATGGCGGCGTTCGCTTTGGGCGAGACCGAATTAGCTACCGCCTCGGCCCCGTTGCAAATGGCGTTGCAATTAAAAGATCAACCCGCCGAGGTGCGCGCCCGCGCGATCGAGGGATTAGGTAAGATCGTTGCGGCCGGTGGCACGGCCAAGACCGAAGAGTTCAAGCCCGTCGGGCAATTGATCTTATCGACGTTGGCCGCCGAAGGGGCGAAGGGATCGAGCGCTGACCGCGAGGTGGTGTTAAAGGGATTGACTGCCGTGCTCCGCTCGCGCCCGGAAAAGGCCGGCGCGGTGCTGGTCCAGTTTCTTGATTCTTCCGACGGGCGGATTCGTGCCGATACGGGCAACACGTTGGCACGCCTGAAGGCTCCGGAAGGAAACGAAAAACTTCGCGCTCTGGTGAAGTCCGATCCGGATCCAGTGGTTCGCGCCAACGCGGCGCGCGTGCTCGGCGCGACGACCGACAAGACCTCTTTTGACGTTATCTTAGATCGCGCTACGAATGACCCGGATCAACGCGTCCGCGTTTCGGCGATCCGCGCCTTGGGCGCACTGAAGGACGAACGCGCCCTCAATCTTTTGATGTTCCGCGCGACCTACCCAGCGGAAACCGATCCCTCGCAGACGGTGATCGGTCCGAAAGCAATTCCAGCGGGCCGTACCGAATTACTCGAGATCGCCACGGCAGTCGCAAACATTAAGGGCGTAAGCGATGATCCGATCTGGGCGCGTTCGGCACGAAAGAAACTTGCCGGCCCCACCGGCGTAAGCGCGGATGCCGAGATCGAGATAGCGTTGGCTAAATTGAGCCCGAGTGCTTACGTTGACGAATCGTTCATTCCGGATGACCTGCGGGGCAGACCCTCGCAAGTTTTCGCCGCGTGGCGAAATACGTCGGGCGTGGCGCAGGGATTGGGCGCGATCGCCGAAATGAAGGACGAGGTGTATGGCGCGAATTTGGCCGGGTGGCAAGCCCGTGCGGTCGTCATCCTCGGCGTCATTTTGGATGATCCGCGATTGTCCAACAGCGCACGCGGCGATGTCTTGTCCGCCTATGCCGCGTTCAAACCCACTGACGCGAGGGCGCGCGCGAGGACCGCGCTTAACAATACCGATTACGTTGTGCGGGGCACGGCGGCCGGAATATTGTCGGAACTCGCACCCGATCCCGCCGACGAAAAAGCGCTGATCGAATTGGTCGGAAAAGAGTTAAAGAACCGCGAGACCAATGATGTCGTGTTGGGCGCTTTAGATGCGCTGGCGAAGCAAAAGACCGGCAGCGCCAACGCGGCGATAAAGGGTGCCTTGGATTCAACGGATATTTTGGTACGGCAACGTGCGATCAACTTGTTGAAAGAAAATAAGGCCGGAGATTTTTCGGCACGTTTGGGAAACCCCGCATCTAAATTTTCCGAGGCCGATTACCGGCGCGCTTTAAGGCTCCGCAATGGCGTCGTGCGGGCAACGGTCACGACCAGTAAGGGCTATTTCGTCATTACCTTTGTCCCCGGGGATGCGCCGCTAACGGTCGACAACTTTGTTACCTTAGCGCGGCGCAAGTATTTCGACGGGATCATCTTTCACCGCGTAGTGGCGAATTTTGTGGCCCAGGCCGGCGACCCCCGTGGTGACGGCAACGGGGGCCCCGGTTACCAGATCCGCTGTGAGATAAACGAGCACCAATACGGCCGCGGGGCCGTTGGTATGGCCCTGTCGGGCAAAGACACGGGCGGATCGCAATGGTTTGTGACCCATTCGCCGCAACCCCATTTGGATGGCGGCTATACGGTTTTCGGCACGGTCTCGGAACACGACATGGCGGTGGTTGACGCCATCGATCGCGGCGACAAGATCATCAGTATTCGTATCAGCGAAACGCGCAACCGACCAGCGGGCAACTGAGCAATAGGGATTCAACGGTGTGATCAATGCGGTTAGGGGAGTTTTGATGCGGAAACGTGATCGGATCATTGGTTTGAGTGCAATGGGTGGCGCCGTTGCTTCGATCTTGATCTCGTTCGCTCTGTCGGCCGTCTCGGCTAACGCACAAACCGAGCTGCCGGCGGTGACCGCGCCCAGCTACGACATTTCCTTCGACCTCGATCCGGAAGCACGGTCGTTCGCAGGCACCGAGCGTATCCGTTGGACCAACAACGACGATAAGCCAACGAACACCCTCTACTTTCACCTTTATCCCAACCTGCGCGTGCCGGAACCGATGCGGGCGCCGGAGGCCGATCACCTGCGCAGCCAGGTAGCGGATTCGCCCGATGAACCGCGGTTGGAAGTCACCGACATTCGCGCCGGCGACAACACCACGCCGTTGACCTTCAATTACGACGAAACGCAGACCACGATGCGCGTATTTTTGCGCGAGGCGGTGCCGGGCGGCGGTTCGACCGAATTGGTCTTGAAGTTCAAGGGGACCGTGCCGCTGATCGATCCGGACGAGACCGGCATTTTGGCTCATGTGGTCCAGCAGGTGGACGCGGCTCTGCGCAATTCGCGCGAGATCCGGCGCGCGCGCGACATAAATTTTTCCTGCCGCGGAATATTGTTGCTGGGCGCCGCCTATCCAGTGTTGGCCGCACGGACCGGTGACGACTGGCAGCGTAAGGTGGAGTCTAGCATCGGTGACACGATCTTTGCCGATACCGCCGATTACCGGGTCGTGGTCAACGCGCCGTTGGAGCTAAGCGTTTATACGTCGGGCGAAGAGGCGATCGGGGCGGCCAATCACCCGCGCGTTTTTGTGGGACACAATCTGCGCAGTTTCGCTTTGATCGCCGGCGCCAATTTTAAGTTCGAGGAACGCCAGGTGGGCGGTCTTACCATCCGATCGGTCTATTTGCCCGAGCAAGAAAAGATCGGCCACCGGGTATTGAATATTGCTTCCGCGGCCGCCGCGATCTACGTCCGGCGGTTTGGCCCGCTTCCTTCAAAGCAGTTGAGATTGGTTCAGATGCCGTTAGTGGCCGGCATCGGCTGTCTGGAATTTACCAACTTGGGTGCGGTTGCAAGTGCGTTTTACGTAGATTTCGACTCGCCGCAGATCCGCAACTTGCCGGAAATGATCCGCGAACAACGCACCTCGGTCGAAGACAGTTTGGAATGGATGGTGGCACACGCGGTGGCCCAGCAGTGGTGGGGCGCGACGGTGGGTAACGATCCCGACCGCGAACCGGTCTTGGACGAAGCACTATCGAATTGGTCGGCGTTACTCTATTACGAAGACGCTTTCGGGAAGGAACGTGCCGCAGCGGCGCAGGACGATCAGTTGCGCGGCGTCTATAAGGTCTATCGCACCTTTGGCGGCGAAGACATGCCGGCCAACCGATCCGCCCACGAATACCGGAATTTCTTTCAGTATGCCGCCATCGTAAATAGCAAAGGCGCCCTGCTCTTCACCCAAGTGCGGAATCTAATTGGCGAGGAACGTTTCTTTGCCGGATTACGTAAATATTATAGTGACTTTAAGTTTCAAGTCGCGGAACTGAACGACCTGCGCGGCGCCTGGCTTAACCAAATACCCGAGGCGTTCCAACGGCGGGCGGTCGAACGATTGTTCACGCGCTGGCTATCCGCCAAACACGGCGACGAAGACATCGCGCCACCGGATGCGGAAATGGCGGCTTCGTTGGGAATTCCCGGACGGCCCCCGCGCAAGAACGACCGCAATGCTTTTGCCAAGCTCGGAAAATTTTTCTGGCAGCAAATGACCCGTATTCGGTAATCAAAGTCCGGTGAGGGTGATCCGGTGGCGCTCGCCCCGTCTCGAGCTTTGACCGTCTAGTCAGTAGTGACCGATATGCTAAAAGAGATCGAATTGAATGACCGCTTGGCCAAAGGCCGAGCGGCCAAAGTGGCGGAACGCCGTACCGTCGAGATCGAGGCCAGCCTGGACCAGATCAGCCGCTGGATGGATGGGTTGTTTCGCATTCCGGGTGTGGGCTGGCGATTTGGCTTGGACGCGGTCATCGGTTTGATCCCCGGTGTCGGCGATACCGCGACGACCTTGGTCTCGTTCTATATCCTGGCCGCGGGGGTGCGGTACCGGGTTCCCAAGATAACTTTGTTGCGCATGGCGGCGAACCTGGGCATTGATTATCTGGTCGGCACTATCCCGTTTGTCGGCGATGCGTTCGACATGTTCTGGAAAGCCAATCAGATGAATGTCGACCTGATCAAAGAACGGGCGACGGTCGATCCGGTAGATGCGAAGGCTGGTCGGATGTCCGACTGGTTGTTCGTGGGTGGATTGATGGCCGTTCTGGTGATCTTGCTGGTGGGTTCGATCGCGGCTTCCTTCTTGATGATCCAGTTTTTACTACGATTGATCTTTTCCGCAGAGAGCTAAATTGAAAGTTAGTTGGGTTAATAGTACGGCCTTTAAGGCGAGTCTCTCTTGAGTTGCCGGCGAAGGAAAGAACCCGTCTCTATCGCGCTTCCAGTTCTGACACGAAAAAACCCACCTAAAGGCGGTACTACCAACCCTGGGTAACTTCGATCTTAAACGGCAGCGGTTTCGACCGCCTCGGGTAACATTCGATCCAGCGCCGACTTCAGGAACGTCAACCCCTTCTCGCCCGCGGCAAAGCTCTTCAACTTACCTTCCGAATCAAACAAATAGTAGGCCGGCACGTAACCGTGCTCGTTCAGGAACGCATCCTTTAGCTTGTGTTCGTTATCGACCGCCACCGGCTCGGTAATGCTATACGTCGCAACCGCATCGCGCGCCGACTGTACGTCCGTATCCGCTTCGTAGCGCGGCAGGTGAATCCCGATAACGCGTAATCCTTGATCGCGCTTGCCGTCGCGCCAGGCCGCCACCTGCGGCATATTATCTTTACAGATATGACAACTGACCGACCAAAAATGGACCAAGGTCGGGTGGCCTTTGGCCGATTCTGTGGCGGTGGCCGCATCACCGGTAATCCATTCCGTAGCACCCTCCAGGGACGGCATTGGCGTCCCGATCCTCATAGGCATTGCTTTATCCTCGACTCGATCAACAATAGCTCAACAAATAATTTTGTTAATTAAGCCGGCGGAACGCGATCCGCGCTCCACCGGCTGCCCCCTTGATACCCCCGGGAAAAACTAGTTCAGGGTCTTCTGACCCGGCTTCCATTCGGCTTGGCAAAGGCCGCCGGTCTGGAGCGCCTGAATAACGCGCAGGGTCTCTTCGACCGAACGGCCGATGTTCAGATCATGCACGACCTTGTAACGCAGCACGCCTTCGGGATCGATCACGAACAATCCACGAAGCGCAACACCCTTTTCAGCGATCAGAACGCCATAATCGGCCGAGACCGACTTTGTGCTGTCGGCGGCCAACGGATAGGCCAGATCGGCCACGCCACCCTTGTCGCGCGGGGTGTTGATCCAAGCGCGGTGCGAAAAGACCGAATCGGTTGAAACACCGATGATGTCCGCGCCAATGGCTTGGAAATCCGCATAGCGATCGCTGAACGCGGTCAGCTCGGTCGGACAAACAAAAGTAAAATCCAATGGATAGAACAAGAGCACAACCCATCGGCCGGCATAATCGGCTAATTTCACGTTCTCGTTCAGCTTTTCCATGTTCTTCGTCGATGCCATATCGAAATCAGGCGCTGGTTGCGCGACGGCCGCGATGGCACGTGCAGTTGCTGTTGCTGTCATTATTATCTCCATTCTGAAAGTGGTTCTTACCGTATTAAGGGCCCTTCGTTCGCCGCCATCCGGCAATTACGTCTTCGGCCCGGTTTCAAATAAAGCCTTTTTCCCCTGCCCCCGTTAGCGGCAATCCGGACACAATCCACGCAGGGTAAAGTGGAGCGATTCCGGTTGAAAT
>JBDSEC010000667.1:0-6405 GCA_039920205.1 Pyrinomonadaceae bacterium | reverse complement strand
AGCGCTAAAACGCTGAAATCGGTTGTTACTTCGAATATTCATAGCTTTTTCCACGAAAATATTGGTCTTACGGAACTTCCCACCGCGAAGATTATTTACTATTCAGTAAGACGCCCGGAAGGACAGGTTGGTTTGAGAAATCGTAGAAATGTCGTAGGTAAAGGGAAGAAAAAATTAGCCACAGAGGTCACAGAGGACACAGAGAGAGATTTTAGGAATTTGGTCATTGAATCATTGTTGCGACGGTCGATTGTTACTGGATAACCCGCATAGCAGTCGACCGAAACCATTCGAGTTTCATCGCAATGACTCAATCACCCAATGACCAAATCGCCAAGTTTCCCTCCGTGTCCTCTGTGACCTCTGTGGCTAATCTTATCGTACCGGGCGGGGAAAGCTGACCGGGCTGCGGTTGCCGTTCTTGTCCACCGCGCGGACGCCAAAGAAATAGTTGTCCTTAGACATTTTATCCATCGTGAATGTTGCCACGTTGCCGACAAAGCGCGCGTTCGTCCAAAACGGCGACGTCGTTGCGCGCCACACGACCTCGTAACCGGCCAAGTCCGATTCCGTATTCGCGTCCCATTTCAGATCGGTATCATTGGTCAGCCGCGCCGTGACCAACCCGACATTGTGGGGACGCGCCGGTGCCGCCGCTAGCTTAGCCAACGCTGCGGCATTCACGCGCGCGACATTCGCGATGTAAGCGAAATCAACGAACTGGGGCAGGTCGCCGTACTGCACTCCATCTTCGACGCGTACATTCTGATGTTGGTGGCGGTACTCTTCGTTCGGTTCGGTCAAGCGCACGGCAGGGAAGCCGCGCTCGAGGAAAGGAATATGATCGCCGCCCCGCAAGTACCGGTCGCGCCGATAGACCAAGGTCACCTTCATACCAGGAACGTACGCATCCGCCGTCGTTTTGATAAAGCGCGCCAACTGCCGCGAAGCGGAATCATTCTCGCCACCGACGCCGCGGCGGGTAGTGGCCTCTTCCGGTGTTTCGTTAGACGGCACGCCTTCGGAAAACAGGCGCACGGTTTGCCGGTCGCGCACGCCGTTGCCGCCCAAGGTATTGCCCACGATATCGTTGGTGAACATCGCGTCGACGTTCAGTTTATTGACTTTGGCCTGCTCGGCAAAGTAGGTCGCGCCCAATAATCCCTGTTCTTCACCCGCCACGGTCATAAAGATGATCGTCGCGTCGAATTTACGGCGGGCCATTACGCGGGCCATCTCCAAGACCGCCGCGGTTCCGGAAGCGTCGTCGTTCGCGCCCGGCGCGTCACATTTTGCATCGGTCGGCGAAGTGCACATCGAATCATAGTGACCGCTGACGACATAGGTCCGCGCGGCCGAATCCGGCGCCGAGCCACGCAAGGTCGCGACGACGTTGGTAAGCGTGGTCGGTTCCGCCACCCGCGCGGCCTTCGGTTGCAGGAAGCTCTGTTTCTCGACCGTCATGCGTCCACCCGAACTCTCGGCCGCTTTTTGAAATTGTGCGTAAAGCCAATCGCGCGCCGCGCCGATGCCGCGCACCGGATCATCCTGCTCCGAAAGCGTGTTGCGCGTTCCGAACGAGACCAATTTTCGAATGGTTGCTTCGATATTTCGCTGATCGATCTCGGCCAGCATCTTGGCCATGGCGACGCGGTCTTGCCCGTCGCGTGGGGCGACCGCGGTCTGTTTCCGTTGAGCAGAGGTCGATACAGATGACGCCAGGATCATGAGCAACATCAGTAATGAAGCGATCGTCGTCCGAATAGTTGAGTTGGTTTTCATAGGGTGATGAACGTGAATGAACCAGCGTTCGTAGCCCCGCCTTTAGGCGGAATCTTACCCAGAAGTCTCGTTAGAAACTAACGAGATCATACTGAATCGTTCCGCCTAAAGGCGGGGCAACGAACGCTTGAAGGCTGAACCACAAGTTCTACGGAATATACGCAGACTCAGATGGCGTGTCGCCGTTCGAACCAAACGTCACGCCCGAGAAACCCGCCGTGCTGCCCAGCAAATACCACGAACCGGTCGCGGGCCGGAAAACCGCTTGATCGGTCTTTCCGTCGCCGTCGAAATCACCCGGCGCGGCAATGTCACCCGCTTGGCCAAAGGCCACCGAACTGAACGTGGTGTTATTTGTACTGCTCTTTAACGCGTACCAGGCACCCGTCGTCGGACGGTACACCGCGAAATCGGCTTTTGCGTCGCCGTCGAAATCACCCACGGTAGGCTTATCGCCATTGGTGCCGAACCCGATGCCGACCACTCCGCCATCCGAACTCCGCAATACGTACCACGCCCCGGAACTCGGCCGCCACACCGCGATGTCGGCCTTGCCGTCACCGTCGTAATCGCCGGAAACCGGATTGTCGCCATTGGCGCCGAATTGGACGCCAACAAAGGTGCCGTAGTTGGTGGTGCTCTTTAGGTAATACCATGATCCCGAAGTAGGCCGGAAGACGGCGATCTCGGCCTTGCCATCGCCGTCGAAATCGGACGGATTCGGCAGGTCACCATTCAAACCGAAACCTATACTTAACAAGGTATTGTCGCCCGAACGGATCGCGTACCAAGCGCCCGTCGACGGACGGAATACGGCGATGTCGGCCTTACCGTCGCCATCGTAATCGGCCGGTGTGATACGGTCACCGTTCGCGCCGAACTGTAGCGAATTGACCACTTGATTTGAACTGCGGATCAGATACCAGCTTCCGGTCGCAGGCCGGAAAACCGCCACATCGCTCTTGCGGTCGCCGTCAAAGTCAGACGGCACCGGACCGCCACTCGCGGCAAAGTTGTAAGCGACCAAGGCAAAATGCTGATCGGTCAAATCTGCATTGCCCAGGATGCCATCACCGTTCAACGCCGTGGCGCTGACGGTGATCGATATGTTCGTTCCCGCCGCTACGCCCTCAGCCAAGCGCACGGCCTCGACATTGTTCAGGGTGTCCGCGGTACCGCCGGTAACCGATAATCCGTTGGTGAAAACGTTGCCCTTATAGGTATTCGCGCCCACCGTAACGGTCAAGTCCAGGTTGTTGATCAGTGCCGGGTCCGCCACCGCCGGGGGATCGGTCCAGACCAGCATAAAGCGGACTGGCTTGGTCACATCGGCAACCTTTCCGGTGTAAGTCGCCGCATCGCCCGGGCTGTTTAGCGCCGACGTTTGGTTCACGTATTTCATGCCGACACCGGTGTTCAGCATGAGTTGCATATTAATGCGGCCCCAACCTTCGTTGCCGTTGGGTAGCGCCGTCCCGGTGTTGACGCCGTTCATTTCTTGACCCGTATTCAGGATTGCGGCCTTGACCAAGGCCGGGCTCGGGTTCACGCCGCCGTTATTGGCTTTCCAGAACTGCGTGAACAACGCCGCGGCGCCGGCGATCTGCGGCGCGGCATGCGATGTCCCACTGCTCCAACTGACGTTCGCGTCCACTTGGCCACTTACCGAAGTTCCTGTACCGGCGCGGCTGCCGGTGATGACCGTGCCCGGAGCCGTAATGTCAGGTTTGACTCGTCCATCGGCCGTGGGCCCGCGACTAGAACTGGAAGTCAGGTCGTCCATGTTGTTGGCACTGGCCGAGATCTCGGTCCGAAGATTTTCGGAATTACCGGTCGCGATCGGATTCTTGGATGCCTTTGGACGCGTCAGGGAAAGCGCTCCCGGTCCTGAATTGCCCGCGGAAAAGACCAGCAGGATCGGATCGATCGTGCCCGCCGCCGAGGCGTCCCGTACATAGCCGTCAAACTGCGCCGTGTAGGAATCGTAAACATTGCTGTTAGTCCCGTTGCCCCAACTGTTGTTGCTGATCGAACCCAACACGCCATTGGGACCAGGCGTAATTACCGTGTCGTTATAGGCATTCGCCTCGGTTCCGGTATAGCCGGCCTTAAGCATCGGGATGTTAATGATGTTGGCCTTGTTCGCCACACCCTTGCCATAGTTGTATCCGGTCGGATCCAATCCAGAAAACGGCGTATCGCCGGCGATGATCGAGGCGTTGATGTGGCCGTGACCACCCGACGCGCCCGAGGTCGATCCGCGCAGCGGACCGTCAACCGTGTTCGTCGCGGTAATGTAAAATCCGCCCGTGCCGGGAATGCTGACCCCATCATCAACGTCCGACACTGTCACATTGGTGCCGTCCACGCCGAATTGGCCCAATGGGTTATAGGGCGCCGGCAGAATAACCGTCGTGCTGGTGTAATTGCCTGAGATGATCTGCGACGAACGTTCGTCTTCGATGCTTGGCGTTGAGTAGCTGTCGATCCGAATAATATCCGAAAACTGCGCGACTTGGTCCACGGCATCCAGCGGCATTTCTACCCTCAGCACGTTAAAGTAATTGGTTGGCAGTTTGATCGAATTCTGGATCGTCAATCCGGGAACCGCCATCAACTGCCGGGCGACCGCGTTCATATCCGCCCGGGCGAAGATCGCCAGATCGAACCGGGCGCGATTCGCATTGGTGAATTCCAGCGGCGAGATGGTACGCGACAGCGCCGCGCCTTTGGCCGCCGCGATCTGTTCGCGCATTACTAGCGAGACCTTGTCTTCGGCGAGGTAACGCCCGACCCAACGAACTCGCGAATGACTCGCGACCTTTTGGATCGCCGCGCCATCGCCGTAAACCAAAAACGCCTGGTGCGGGATGTACTGCAAGACCTCGACGCCAACGGCGCGCAAACTGTCCAACCATTCGTCCCGCGTCGGGCCTCCTAATTGAACGATGTAATAATCGCGGCCGCCGCCATTGATGCCGCTTCCATCGCCCGACACCGTTCCCGCCGGTGGACTCTTTAACGGATCGAAATTCCGTCCGGGCAGATAGACCTTGGTTTCCAAAACGGCCGCGTCCGGTCCCATCTGCGCCGCCGTCCGTTCCGGAACCGCGACGACCAGATAAGATCCGTAATCGCCGATCACCGGACCGAGTTTTTGGGCGGCAGCTCGGGCGGCTACGCTCGACACCGGAATCCGGACCGGAACCAATCCGCTGTCACGAATGGCAGCGGTCACCGCATCTGATTGATAAAAGCGGCTGAAATCTGCTGCGGCCGGACGGTCCTGCGCCGTCGGGCGCACGACGCCGATGCTCATAAATGCGGCGACGAGACCGATCAGAGAAAGGGTCACCACCACGTGGCGAACGGACAGGCGAAAGCGATCGATGATCTTCATGGCGAATATGGGTACCTTCCTTGAAAAGTTGCGGTCGTTGCCGACTGCGCTCGGGGCTATCTCAAATTGTCTTGGTTTCGAACCAGGCCATTTCGGACCCGGTTCAATCCGCTGAAATTATTTCTGCGTAGGATACCACCACGACGGGGATTTAGGCTAGATTTTGCAGCGGAATGAATTTTTCGCCGGGCAGTTTTCGATCCGGGCCTAAGCGGTGGAAATCAAGCGATGATCAGCAGAAATGACGGATCCTGAAATATTCGCGTAACGTTTGCGGATAAAGTTGGGGTTTGTCTATCGCAGTTCGTTTAAGTTTGTTTTATAGGGGATAGTTAGATCGTCGGAAGTATTTGGAATCCCGTCAGGGCCGTCTGAAGAAATAACGATATCGAAACCACGGTCCGCCGGACGCTCGCGAATCCTTAACTTGACCCGGTTACCCCACATATCCCGAAAGGGCCGCGCCGAATCTGCTCCGGAGCAGTCGGTTGGATGCGTAAGCTCCAAGATCCGATTCGTAGCGGACTCGTCAAGCAAGCGCCAACCTACGGTTGGACCGGTGATTTTCCGGATCTCAGCGGGATCAACCTTCTCGACTGCGCCAGCCATAGACGCCAAACATGAATGGTAGCCGTTGCTCTTAACCCTATTCAGTACCGCCCATCCAGCGTAGATCAACCCACCCAGAATGATCACGAACCCTATGTACCAAATTAAACGGCGCTGACCTTTGCTAATTCTCATGTTGAAACTCCCCAACCGAGCCGGCGCTTGATTGTATAGGTGGGTACCTAGGCAGCGCTAATCACCGCCATTCGCGGCCTCAAATTGTTTTGACCTCTACGTAATACAATTTAATTGCCGGTCCAATGTCAAGATAAACCACGACCGTTTCCGAACCTAGCATGAAACTAGCATCGTGGGCGTCCTCGCCGGCGACGCCCGTGAGGGCTAACGTTCATTCATGGTTTACGTTTTCGCGCTTTGCGCTCATCGCCGGCGTGGACGCCCGCGCTCCCAGTTCACGTTGATCAATTGTTGGATGGTATGTTTTCTTTGGCGATTGTGGTCGTCACGTTGAACTCCGCGAAGGGCTTCCGATTGATCTGTCCGCCACAATTCGACTTCTTCAGTTTTGTGCCCGTTATGCAATTCAATTAAACGTTCGGGCCAACGCCAAGAGAGACTAAGATCTTTCGAAACAAGTGCGTAAAACTGGGAGC
>JBDSEC010000666.1:0-13450 GCA_039920205.1 Pyrinomonadaceae bacterium | reverse complement strand
CATCAAGTTTGTCGATCTCGACCATTTGCCGAAGCAACTTGGTCTCCATCCGACGCAGTTCACCGGCCTTGATGGGAGAAGTGAAACTAACGATCTTGTTTGGTGTTATCAGCAGACCGCGGTAGTTGTCTGGGCTCTCGAGCGTATAGAGCGCCACGGCGTTTTCGCCCGTTTGCGCTTGCAGTTCACGTAGCGAAGCGATCATCTCCTTTGTATCAACGATCTCTGGCACTTTATCCATGGTGGAAGCGGCTTGACTGAATTCGGCTTCAGCTTGTTTCAGCGTGGCGGCAAAATCATCTGAAGCGGCCTTGAGCGTTACTTGCAGTTGGTCTAATCCTGCGACTTCGCGTTCATTGGGTTGGCGACCGCTAAATTTCCGCTTGAATTCGGCGAACTGGCCCCCGATCGTGCCCAGATTCTCGCTATTCTTGCGGTACTGGGCGGCGAATTCTGCTTCACGAGGAGTAAGCGCCAGCGTTTGCGGCGATAACGATTGCATGCGGTTCAAGTCAAAAGACTGTTGGTCTTTGAACGCGCTGAGGACTTGTTGGGCTTCGCTAAGACGCCCCTGCGTGATCAGCGAGTTTGATAACTTGCGATAGGATCGTTCGACGAGCTTGACGTAAGACCTTTGCGTCTCGGTATCCAAGCCTTGAATACTTGCGCGCATTTGTTGGTACAGATTTACCGATTGTTTCCCATAGAAGATGGAGAATCTGGTTTGTCCCAGCGTGTCGTAAACCTCCATCAGATCGCTAAGTGATTTTGCTTCGCCGGCGAGGTCGCCGACGGCACGCCGGAGCGGAACCGCTTGAGTCATGTATTCCAAGGCCTTAGGATCTTCGCCTAACAAGTGGTAAACCTCTCCGATATAGTTAAGCGTGTTCCCTTCGCGGTAGGGGTCGCCCACCGCGCGGGCAAGTTGAAGACCTTCTTGGTAATAGTCGAGAGCTTTTGGTAGCTCGCCTAGATCGGCATAAGTTGACGCGATATTGGAAAGCCTATCCGACTCGCCCCCGCGGTCTCCGACGGCGCGACTTAGCAGCAATGACTGATTGAAGTATTCGAGCGCTTTTGGCTTATCACCGGCCCTTAAATAGGCGCTACCGATGTTATTAAGGACGGTGGCTTCGCGGCGTCGATCTCCCACTATTCGATCGATCCGCAACGCTTGTTCATAATAATTGAGTGCTGCCTGACGTTCGCCAAGTTCGAAGTAGATCTTGCCGATGTTGTTAAGCGTTGTTGCTTCGCCCGCACGGTCTTCCACCGCCCGTCGCAGTATCAAAGATCTCTGATAGTACTCAAGTGCTGATTGCTGTTGGCCTAAATTCGAGTAGACCGCGCCCAGGTTGTTGAGCGTCGCCGCCTCGCCATTACGATCGTTTACTGCGCGCCGGAGAACAAGAGCTCGGTCAAAGTACTCAAGCGCCTTCTGCGATTCTCCCAATTCGAGGAACGCCATACCGAGGTTGTTGAGAATCACCCCTTCACCCTTTCGATCTCCCTGCGTCCGGCGCAGTTCCAATGCCAAGTTAAAGTAATCGATCGCCTTTTGAATCTCACCAAGATTGCTAAACAAAAGCCCCAAGCTATTCAAAGTTGAGGCCTCGGTATCCCGGTCTTTCACGATCCGGCTGAGCGGTAAGGCTTGCGATAAATAATCTAGCGCTTTCTGCGTGTCACCCAAGCTATTGTAAGTTGTGCCAATGTTAAGAAGCGCCGTTGCTTCGTGATACTGATCACTAAGCGCTCGAAATAGTTCCAGTGCCTGCAAATGGTAATCAAGCGCCGCGCTTAGATCGCCCAAGTTACCCCGAAAGAAACCGATCGCGTCGAGCGTGCCGGCCTCGCCGCTGCGGTTACCTAGGACCCGAAAGAGGGGCAGGGCGCGTTCGTAATACCCCAGAGCTTGCCGTACTTCTCCCAAGAAGAAAAAGCCGTCGCCGATTCTCGTGAGCGTGATAGCTTCGTGGAGGTGGTCCTTGACGGCCTGAAAAAGCGGCAAGGCCACTTCATATTTTACCGACGCGAGTCGCAATGAATCGGAAGTTCTTTCTTCCCTGAGTGCCTCGGCCTCATCGAACGCAGTTTCAGCGGCAATGCAAAGCTTGTCGTTCACCGAACCGGCACGCAATTCAATGATCTTTGCTTCGTAGTGGCCCGTCGCGGCTGACTTCTCCAGTGACCGCACCTCTAATCGCAAGCTCCCGGCGGTTTCAAAGATGACCTTGATCGGTTCCGGCCCCTGGGTGCCGTTGGGGCTATCAACTTCGGCCAATTTCTTGCCGTCGGGTCCGAAAAGCGTGACCACGACATCGATGCCGCGCTGGTCGACAATGATATGAAGATACTGACCGGCGGTGACGGCGATGCGGTATGAATGGGCTTCATCGCCCTTCAATTCACGCTCGATGGGGTGGCCCAAAACTAACGGGCGAACGTCCGCTTGTGAGTGAGCGAGTGCCGAGGCAGATACCAAAACTGCGCAAATGACGCCGAGCAAAAAGCGTTTAAGGTACATAATTACGCCTCCGTCACCAAAGCAATTGCGTATCTAACCGATCTTGATCCCGATCGATTCCAGAAATTTTACTGGCCGGTCGCCGCCGATCAGGGCAAAGATGAAGTCGTTCGGCACTGTTGCGATCACCTCTTTCGAACGTGCCTTCATCAACACCACTTGGTCGGCGTGGATCTCTTTGATCGCTGCGCCGAAGTGCACCTTTATCTTGCCTTCATCAATACACTGATAGATCTGCTGTTTGTTGCCGAACTTTAGGTCGTTCTTCAGATCGCTGCGGATGACCAAGGTAACGTGATTGGTTTCATGTTCCGGACGGAAAGTGATGTTATTACCAACGCGGCGGGCGACCAGATCGACGGCGGCTTCAACGGCGGAATTGCCGGCGCCGACGACGATGACATTCCGGCCGCGCAGGGCGTCAGGGTCTTCGAGTTTATATTTAACCTTGGTCTCGGTCCGGCCGTCGCGGGTGATCTCTAACTCTTCGCCGGGCACGCGTAGCTTCATCGGGGTGCCGCGATTGCCCAGTGCCAACACCACTCGGCGGGACGTGTATGTAACCAATTCTTTACTCTCACCACGTTCCGTAGTGAGAGTAAAGAAATCGCCGTCGCCGGCGCGCGCGACACTCTTGCATGATTCGCCTTCGTTGATCATCACACGGTTCGAGCGCATCGCTCTGGTCCACTCGTCAAGGATCTGTTCGCGTTGCTGACCCGCGCCCGCGACCTCGATCGCACCGCGTGAAGTCATGGTTTCGGGCTTAAAGAAAACGTATTTGCCTTTGGGATAGGCCGCGATGGTTGACAGTACCCGGTCCTGCTCGATCCCGACAAAACGCAATCCGCTCAGCTGCGCGGCGATGGCGGCGGACAGGCCGCCGGGACCAATTCCCACGATCGCTACGTCCACGTCCGCCCGCGGTTCGGCAGGCATCGCGCGCAACTCCTCTGCAATGTGTTTGATCACATCCGCGCCCTCGTTGGCGGCGTTTTTGATCAGCGGGGTTCCTGAAACATCGCCGATGATGTAACAACCGGGCACGTCCGTCATAAAGACGGCGTCGCGATTTGGAACCGGCCGCGGCTTGATCTGGCGGGTCGTGTTGACGACGATGCAGGCCTTGGGATTTACCGGGCATTCAACCTGGCAACTGGTATCTTCCAGACACTGTTCGGCTGCGACTACCGAGGCGGTTCCATCCACCATCGCCAACACGTCATGGGGGCAGGCATCCACACACGCGTGACAACCGATACACCGTTCGGGAAAGATGACCGGATGCGGATAGTCGGGCGGGTTGGGTTCCAACTCCATGATCCGAGCTAGATCCGCGGCCGTAATGTTCGCGTTGATGACAACTGCCGTGTCGGTTTGTCCGGCCGCCGTCGCATAGGTTCGACGCATGCGGTTGAGGTCAAACCAGAAATAAAACGTCGCGGACAGTCCGAACAGGACGGGGATCAGAACCCAGACAAACCACGGCAACGCGCCCAGCCGCAATGCACTTGATCCGCCGGCGATGCCAAGCGCCGCCAGCAAGACCAGAACGGCCACGGTAGTGATCACGTAAGATTTCTTCATCTAAACGCTATGGTGCAGGTTTAAATAGTTTTGCATTCCAATGGTCCGGTTGCTTTGCGTGTTGCACGTGACATGAAACGCAATTGGCCGCCTTTGGGGGCAAAACGGATCGCCCGGCGGCATCGAGCCTACCGTTGTCACCGTTGTGACATTTCGTGCAGGTCGTTGCGGGGGTGACCTGGTCCGTTGGTGCCAATGAACGGTGGCAACTTGAACACGAAAGCAGGCCCTTTGCATCACCGGGAAGACCACTGTTCCCGAGCGTTACACGATTCAAATGGAGCGCGTGAAACTGCCGGCGCCACCAATCGTCATCTCGCTCCTGCGGTAAACGTTGGGCTGCGCTGTGCAATCCGGCCGACCCCGCGTCCGGTTTCCCCGCCCATTCTGCCGGGGTCAATCCTTCCCATTTCCAGACGCCGTTGACCACCGGATAACCGGTGGTCCCGCCATGCGGTGTCGACAATTGCCGACCGCCAAAAGTGCGGGGATTCGCGCTGTTATGGCAGGTCGCGCATGAATTCAATGCGGCATTGACGTCGGCGAAGTCCGCGCCGTTGTGTTCCGTGTGGCAGTCGGTACAGCCGATCCCGGCTTTTATGTGCGCGTCGATACCGGTCGCAGCACTGGCGAACGCGGGCGTCTGGTGACACGTTGCACACTGCGCATTCATCCCTTTCGTTAATGCGTGACACGACGTGCACGAATTCGCATTCGCACGCGCCGCGATCATCGTTGGCGCGGTTTTTCGCTCCATTGCCGGCCGGGCATGAGGCGTCGCGATCTCACCGGGAGAAAACGCGCGGGCGTACAGCACTGCCGCCGCCACGGCGATAACCGTGACGACGATCGCCGCCCACGCAAAGATCGCCAGCGGCCACGGCTGCGCCAAGTCCCGCGTTGGTCCCCAACTAAAACGAGCTTTGCCGGGACGGGGTGGCTCCTGCGGATGCAAAGCAGACGGGCGGGCGATCTTGTCGCGACTGCGCTTTTCCCAGAATTCGCGCAGAGCGTCGGCGGTACCGGAAGCGTCGACCGCGGCGGCCGCTGTATCCTTTGCCGAATTTGCGGACTTTCGACTCGAAGCAACCGCTTGAACCGCGATCGACATTCGCGAACCAGACAATTCAAATTCGAGTTCCGTGTCCTCGAAACGCGCCAGATCTCCACTGGCCAGCGCCTCGGGCGCATCGGTTTCCAATGAGCGTCCATTAAGCAGGACTACCACGGTATCAGTCAGGTCACCCAGGTAAAACCGCCCGGAGCGGAAAAAGATCCGGGTGAATGCTTCTTCGCTAGGGATTTCATCAAACGCCGTCCGGCCCGTTGGATCCAGCCGCAGCCAGATCGCAGACGCCGAGACCGTGACGGGCCCCGTGGTTCCCGCGCAGTTTTGAATTACGAATTGTGCCGAGTCGGACATCGTGGATCTCAACGAACGGCAAAGTAAACGACCTGAATAATATGAACCAGCATCAGGATCAACATCAACGAGGTCGACACCACATGCGGCGGCAACCAGACCTTTAACAACCGATGAAGGTAGATCAATGCATCGACCCGCCGCAGGGTTGCACAGGTTTCGATCGCGGCGACTAAACGCTCGCGGTCGCGGCGTTCAGTCAATCCATCAAGCACGATGCGGAACTGCGCGCGCGCTGAAGCCAGTGTGTCGGTCAATGGTTCGCGGCGGAGGTACTGCTGCGCCAAATTCGCCAATGTCAGAAGCCGAGGTACGACTTCGCGATCTACCAGTGAACCGATCTGGTTGTCGGAACGCAATTGAACCAGTTGCGCGCGCAACTCGCCTCTTCGCTTCTCGAGATCCTCGACCAGTAACGGTTCGCCTTCGATCGCCGTCAAAATGCGCGGAACGATCACATAACAGACCAGTCCGAACAATCCACTCGCGATCACCAGATCGAACGAGACCATCAACGAAGTTGTCAGTAGTCCACCCACACCACGGCCGCCATGAAGCATCAGCAGCAAACCCGCGATCACCCCGGCATAAATGTGCGCCAGCAGCCAATAACGCAGCGGCCCAGCGCGCCGGCGATACACCTGCTTGCGCCCGGGATAGGTCATCACCGAGGCAATTCCCACCAATCCGACCAGGCCGGTGATCCAACGGACCGTCAGCCAGGTGCCACCCAACCGGCCGTCCAATCCATAACGAAACGCCGCCCACAAACCAAGCGCCGTCAACAGGATCGAAGCCGCCACGCCACCAACATGCCAAAGCCGGGCAACTGGATCGTGGCGGTGAATATTACGGCCGATGGCGTGGGTTTTGTCTTGATAGACCAAACCGACGGCGGCACCCGCCTCGGCAAAGTACTCGCGCGGATTCACCCGCAACAGTGCGCCCGTCGGACAGTTGTGTTCGCACGAGTAGGCTTGCGTAGCCGCGCCCGGAGGATTCATCCCGGTGTTTTCGCAAAGATTACACTTGACCGCCAACAGGTCGGTGATCTCGGTCACGGCTGGCGGCAAGGCGGGTGGTGACAGGTTCAGGAAGTTAACCAGGGAGGTCATGCCGCCCGTGGTAGCCGCGGCACTGCCCTGGCGCGGGATCATCGAGATAGCGTTGTACGGGCATTGCGTCGCGCAATCGCCGCAGCCGATACAGGTGCGTTTCTCGATGTCGATCTGTCCGCCGGGAAAGCGGCCGATCGCACCCGTGGGACATCCGGTCAAGCATTCCGGGTCCGCGCAATGCAGGCAAACCGAGGGCGCCAAAATGTGCTGCATCCGCGTACTGGCCGGAACAACCGGTCGCGAAAAACTGATGCCGCGCCGCACTAAGCGCGACTGGCCGTGAACCTGATGACAGGCCATCGAACAGTTGCCGCAACGGACACAGAGATCCATATCCATGATCAACAGATTCGATCCGTCGATCAGGCCGGTGGTTATCTCGCGCTCGGTGGCCTCGGCGGTGGCCGTTGAATTACTGTTGATCGTCGAGGTTGAAGGATCGGTCTGAAAGATGCCCGTTAAAGCCGCAACCAGATCGGCATCGCCGCGTAACGCAGATAACGGAGCTTCCATGATCTCGGCATGCGCTAGCATCGTGATGCCGTGGTCCCAATTCGTTTTGCCCGTCAAGGCGATCAAGCCCATACAGTTACCCGGGCCGAAATACTCCGCCGATAATTCGCCGCCCTTGCCTGGGCTAAGGTCCTGCTTTAACCAGCCGTGCCGCACAAAGTAAATGTTCTCGATCGGATCGCCGGAGCGGACCAATACTTGTTGCTTGCGATAGATCTTGAACTCGGCGATGGCGGCCAATCGGGCGGCCAATGCCTTTCCGTCCGGCCGCGCGCTCAGGTCCAAAACATCATCTACGGTCCGCCGCAACCCGTTGTTGCGATAGACCTGATCCAGCATCTGGCCGAACTTCGGCAGCTTGCGCAGTAGACGTAGCGCTGGGCGCTCGATTAGCAGCACTTTTGCCGTGGCCCCATCTGGAACCGCCAACGTCGCGGTGCGCGGCAATCCCGCCAGGACCGACATCTCGCCAAAGCTCTTGCCCGGCTTCTGCGTATCGACCAATTTACGTTCGCCGCCGGCGACATTGATGAAGACATTCAACTCGCCTTCGACGCCTACGTAAAAAGAATTTCCGCCCCAATCGCCCTGGGTAATGACCTCTTCGCCGGACTGATAAACCAACAGATGCGCGTACGGGCCGACCTTTTTGCCGGAATAATTCCGTCCGTAGGCGATCACTTCCAAGTCCAATTCATAGACGAATTGTCCGTCGGTCTGGTCCACCAATTCGGCGATAATATCGGTCCGCCGAATGGCCTCCAGCACGGCTTGATGATCGTGGATCTCGTGGGGCATAGGCCTGCGCGACCAGGGAAGCGAAAAGATTGTCCGCCGGCAGTTGGAAACGTGTCACGCCCGCGGGGTTCCGAACGTGTTGGTTATATCATTAGTTAAGAGGAAGGTGAATTGAATAAGGGGTCGCTTCTGCTGGGACCGCGGGCGGCTCGCCCGCTGGTTGGGAGCCATGTTGCTTGGGATTGCGCTGCAACATACGATAAAAGCCCTCTTTACGTATGAGCGTGGCCTGAAGGTAATCAATCCTAAGCAAGCAGCAGTTCAGAGTAACGCGTTAGGAGTTCCGCCGTTTGGCGGCTCAGTCTCAACCAAGATCAACTTACTGTAACCGGGCAACCGCACAGAGTTACGCCTTTCAGGCGTGATGACCGTCGGTTGAATGCAACTTACCGTAAGCGAGCAACCGTTCAGAGTTACGCTTTTCAGGCGTGCTGACCGTCGGTTGAATGCAACTTACCGTAAGCGTGCAACCGAACAGAGTTACGCCTTTCAGGCGAGTTGACTGTGGACCAGCATTCTCCCGATGGTTACGTTCATCACGACTAAACATGTCGTCAACCGTTCAGCACCGCCATTTCGTTTCATTAATTTCCTTCAGCGAATAAACCATTCAACGAATCCGCGAAGGCGGATGGCCCGCAATTAGCCCGGGGTGACGGCCTTGCGGAACCCCGGGTCGGATGTATTTCCGGTTCCGAGCCCATGACAATGGGCGACCGAATTTCGGCGAGATAGAAACCGCTCTCGTGCCGTTATCAATTCCGCTAGTCAGAGTAAAACAATTCAGACGTGATGACTGTAAACTTAAAGTCAACCTCACGAAAACTGAATCGAACTTTCAATGCGCCAACTCTTACTCGACGGAATTCTAGACTGGAATGTTGCGTGATAAAACGCAAAAAGCGGCTGCGGGCCTGGCAGACTTGAACGACGTGAGATCTTTAAAGGGTGATATGTAGGAAGCGTCCGCCTTATTGTTCCAACTTTTATGCCGAACTCCATTCCGCATCCAAACCGGCACGGATTCGACCGAGCGTTTCTGTTAGATCCGCTCCGGTTTCCTGTTGGTGTGCCTTTGCGATATGCCGGGCAAGATCCACCAACATGATTCCCCAAGCAGCCGGATCCTCCCAAACGCCAACCCGCAGGCTAACATGTTGACCGTTATTTGCGATCCAGACTCGCAGCAGTTCAAATGAATTTGCGTCCGACAACGCTGGGTTCGGAATAATTAATTCTTCATGTTTCGACATAACTAGCTCCAAAAAAGGCCTTTCCAAAATCCTCACGCCGGTTCGAATAGTGCCGCCGGTTCTGAAAAGATATTTTAGCGAGATGTTTTTGGCGCATTAACGGTGAGAGATCGCCGTCCAATATGTTCGTGGATTCGTAAAACCCCACCGACTCTAGGCCGGCTAGTTAGTCCAGGGGCTTTAATGACTGTATTTCCCCACAATTATCGATGTACAGTTTCTTAAGCCGCGACAATGCGCCGATCTCGGCGACCGAACCAAATGCCCGACAGGTATTGATGTCCAGTTCCTCGAGGTTCACCAATTCCTCAATGCCTGCAAGTGAATCGAGGCGGGTCAGGCCCGCCAACCGCAACGACCCAAGTCTTTTCAAGTTTTCGAGCCCATGTAAGTTCTTCACTGGCCCGTTCAAGATCGCCAAGGATTCCAAGTTGATCAAGTTCCCAAACGGTGCAACATCTTGACCTTTATAGCGATTAACAAAAAGCTTTCGCAGGGTAGTGCAATTGAAAATTGACCTTGCCTTAGGCCGCCACTCCAAAGCACAGTCCACAAGATTTGGAAATTCTGCAAACCTGATTTCGGTTCGGCAATAGGTTGTTACTCCCAGTCTTCGGAGTTCATGAAGGAAATGAATCGGTTCTACCGAGGGAACCCCTAGATCCAAAATGTTCAATGACCGTAATTGCGGCAATTGCGCCAGAAAACCAAGATCGCTTCGTCGCCACCCTTTACCTACATTCAGTTCAAGCTCAACTGCGCCATTTGCCAAGATGTAATCCGCCATCCCCTCGGTCCAAGCGTTCGTAAGGACCGCGCGAAGGCCATACTCACCATTCTCAAGCAGAATTCCCGGCGTCATGAGATGAAACTCTAGGTTAGCCTCAATAAAAAGTCTAGATTTCTACGATCGTGAAGTTCCTTGGCAAGTAACAGCAATCCTCAGTTGATCGACGTCATACCAATGGGCGCGATTTGCCTACCTTCTTCATCAAATAGAACTTCAATTTCTGCGACTTTTTCGCGAAACCAAGTTTCAAAGTTTGGCCAATAACGTATCGGAGCAAACTCGTGGCGAGGGGTCTCTCCCACTCGGTATGTTTGGCCCAGTTGCTCAAAAAAGCACCAGTTTTCTCCATTTGCAGACGATCCAAAGTACACAACGGGCGGAGCGCATTCTGGTTGTGGCGCGCCCAAATCACGATTGTGATAAATTAGGTCGTATGGTTGCCAACCATCGTCCCCAACACGGGCCCAACTTATTCGTACCCCCCAAATTGAAAGAAAACCCGAAAACAAATCTAGTCCATTTGAATGGCCCAAAAGTGACCTAAAGCTTTCCGGCAAGGGCAACTCAAATTCATTTTCCAATTCGCAAATACTCTCTGAACAAAGCGGAGCGTAAAGTAAGTGCAGATATGCTTTTGGAGCAACGTGAGGAGTCGGACAAATCAACTTGGTGCCATTTGCGCAGTGTCGTTCACCAAGTTGGGTCCATTTTTCTACGACATGAAGTACTTCTCCGTATATGTCTTTGTCTATCATCTAAGTTTCCTCGTACAAAGCGACCCGGTAGTTCGATTGCTCCAGTTGCCGCCGTGCTCGTTAAAGTGATCGGCCCGCGTTAAAAACCTAACATTATCCGGATTTCGAGCCATGTCGGGATAGCCCTTCACGCTATTGACATGATGCCCTTGATATCCGGCAACCTTACCGTTCGTCGTCAACTGTCCCAGTTCAGAAGCAGTCCAATTGACAGTTGCACCCCTCCCAGTTTGTTTGGCAAATTCTGACTCCTGGTGCCAAGCTTCCTTGACGGCCCATCGTCGATCTCCTTCCAACGAACCTGCTATATTAACCTCGGCCAGGGCGGCCTTTTCTTCGGCCGCCTGTTCTCGATAGTTTTTTTCCATTATCAGGGCATCCCCTGCCATTGTCGTATATGCAACAAACGGTCCAGCTTCAAAAAGAGCGCTACCTCCAGTCGCTCCAACAAGCCATGCACTACCAACCACTAACACGAGATTTCGTCCGAAATGCTCATTTCGACGACCCATTTCAGCTACAAAAGCTCGCGCAAAGGGCGTCAGGCTACCGCTATCAAGTTCTTGAGTTTGTCTGGCCCAGTCCCAAGCCCCTTCGTCACCGAGCAATAGCGTTTTTCCATCAGCGTACGTGAACGATGTACCTTCAAACGGAGTAAATCCTTTGTCGACCTTCTTGCCATTAAACCATTGGAATTGTCGCCAAATCATCCCGTCGCGCTCCGTGTCTTGATATCCCCAAATCAACCCGGACGGATCGGTGATGGCGAGTGGATTGTTAATACAATAACCGTAACGATTCCAGCTTTGTGGAATCTGGGGCGTGGCGCTCTCCATTAACGGGTCAACGCCCGTAAATCGCCCGAGACCGTTGCCGTAGTATCGAGCCTGGGCAAAGTCGAGGCCGGATTCCGAGTCTCTTTCATAGCCAGTGAAGCGTTGGCGCGTGGTGTCGGGCATCCCGAAGCCTTGCGCCGACGTTCGGCCGCCAAGGCCGAGCATCTCGTCGCCAAACGGCAGGTAGTCATGCCGTGCAATGATCTGACCGGACGAGTTGGTGACGACCCGAGTGCTGCCGAGCGTGTCGGTGGTCAGGTAGTTGGTTTGCGGATTCGAGTTGGCCGACGCGCCCAATGTGTATTCCGCCGCCATTTTGCCCGCGGCGTTGTACACGAAGATCGTCGTTTCGGTTCCGATTACCTTCTTAATTCGGCGGCCGTCACCGTCGTAGAAATATTTCGCGTCGGCCGTTTGCGTAGTGTTGGCCGCGTAGAAATATTCAGTCTGGTGATTCTCGACATCGAAGACGCTTCGATTTCCCAGAGCATCTCGGGTCATATTGCCCGATGCGTCGAACTGGTATTGCTCGCCGGTTTTATTGATGATGCGGTTCGTGCTGGTGCTGACAGTTGGGTCCGGTCCGATGAGTCCGAGAGTTTCCGCTGAATTCCGTCCGAAGGTTTGACCCGAACCGGTGCCCATCGCTCGATTGCCGTACCGGTCATACGCAAACTGCTGTTGCCAGTCGGGAGTGGTCTGGCCGTATTGCGTTTCCTTAACGGACGCCAAACGATTCAGATCGTCGTAGGTGTAATCCTGCGTCGTGACAAACCCGGTAGCTCCATTGATGGTCGGTACCGTGATCGTTTGGGATCTAACATTGCCATTATTGTCCGCACCGCCATAGCTGTAATTCAGGCGCAGGCGATTGGTCGAATTTGCCGAGGTTCCGAGATCGATCTCGGTGGTTTGAAACCGGCTATTGACCTGATAACTCTCCCACAACCCATCGCCCAGGCGCATGCGATCCATTACGCCTTTTTCGTTGTAGCCAAATCCATTCGCGTAGATATGCGGCGTCTGGTTCAAAGCGCCGCTGCTGACGCTGGCCAACTTGCCTAAACTGTCGAAGGTGTTAGTGACAACGCGCCCAGATGGATACTTCTCGCTAACCATTTGTCCGGCAAGGTTGTAGGTATATTCGAAAGTGTAAGGCTGCGTGACGCCGGCAAACTCTTGCTGACTCTTAAGCAGTTCACCCACGATGCTATATTCGGTAAATCGCGTCGTGACCAATCCGTTACTTACCGAGGCCGGCTTTCCTAAACCATTCGTTTCGGTATCGTATTTATACTCAACGTCCGGCATCGCGGCGTCTGAATAATCGCGTTTAGTGACACGGCTCATAGCATCGTAAATGTTCGTGATCGTGGCATTCCGCGCGGTCGTCGTAACCAAAAGATTTCCGTTGGGGTCGTACGTGTAAGCCTGCGCCCAACCGCTATGCTGGCTGACCGGATCGGTTATCGCCGGAAGGTTGGTGTTCGTTTCCTGCTCGACGTTCTTGGCGCGGATCAACCGTCCCAAGCTGTCATACATGAAGTATCGATGTTGTGAACCCTGCTGCACCTCATGCAATTTCCCGAAAACGTCGTAAAGGTAACTAGTTCGATAACCAGTCTGGCTGGCCCCCTGAAAAAGCACGGTCGAAGTTTCGCTATCAGCTCCCCTGATCTCCCAAACATCAGTAAGATTCCCGCTGGCGTCTGTAAGCGCCAAGCGCTCCTTTCCGGCTTGATCGGTCTCGAGCGTCATGGCGCCGAGTGGCGCGGCGTTGGTCTTCAGTCCAAAAGAAGTGTGAATCGCGGAGCCATCTGGAAACGTGACCTGATTAACTCGCCCCGCAC
>JBDSEC010000665.1:0-10322 GCA_039920205.1 Pyrinomonadaceae bacterium | reverse complement strand
CCGTCAATTTGTTGCCACCGGCCTCAGTGCGTGGGTGGCCCCCCAGCAACTGACAACTTTAGCCTCAGTAACTATAGTGTTAAAGTTTCAAAATTGCGCTGGACCACCACTAGGAGTTGAAACTCCCGGTAACTTATGGGAGATCAACGCGAGCGGATCTGGTTGCAACCGGACCGTGAGCAAATACTTAACCACCGACTGACTAACCATCTGTCGTACATTCAGCGCAATTTCCTTTGGCGGTACCGTTCCATTAATGGCCACACATTGGCCGGGAGAACGAGATTGATGAACATGAAATTGAAGAACATATGGTCGCTAGCCCTGGTTTTTGCTTTTGCTTTCAACCTGAATTTAGCTGCCGTGAGGGCCAGCGGAGTTCCCGCAATGCAAAACCAACGAAATTCAAAACATCAGCCGAAACCGATGTGTGGAACCGAGGTGCCGATGACCGCCGACGTAAAAGTTGTGGTCGAGGGGCAACGAGCGGGTTTCGAGAAGCCGTTTGTGGCCGTGGCATATGATAGGGACACTTACGAGTCGTTTCGGAAATTATCGACTCAGGTTCCTGACGTCCCTGATGATACGTTCAAAACTCGCGCCGTCATCGCGGTGTTTTTGGGCCAGCGCCCGACCGGTGGTTATGGAGTAAAGATCGCACCTGCCGCGGGCCGAGGGTACTCGGTTACTGAAACTAAACCCGCGCCCCATTCGATGGTTGCGCAGGTTTTGTCGTCACCGTTCAAGGTTGTGTCGGTTCCCCGCACTGAGGGGCAACCGTTGTCGATTCAATTCGGACCCTCGTTGACCGCGGGAGCGGCAAAATACCGACTTACCACCGGCGAATTTACCGACACTGGCGGGATCGCCGGGCGGCAGATCAAATCCCGTTTGGCCGGCACGATCCAGGTCATGCAACACGATAGTTGGATCACGTTCTTGTTCGATCTGAACACGACCGGTATCAAATCAACTGGGGCGATGAAAACGGTCGCGACCGGCATGAGCTTCATGGATGGCAAGTTCGTATTGGCCCAAGTCGATCCCGGTACGCTGATCGAACGGCCGTACACGGCCCTGAGTGCCGAAGGCACGATGGCCAACGGCAACCTTTCCGTAAATTTTGAATCGCTACCACCCATGGTGGCCGACGGATTTCAAGGCAAGGGAAGTTTGGGGGCCCGCTTGATCAGGTGAGCGATGTTGCTACCGAGCCTCAGCCCGAATTCGAGGCATTTTCGCCCTCATCTCCAATACCGTCACCAACACGAACGATTCCTTCGGAGAGGATCTGCGCGCGTAATCCGCCGCGGTGGATCAGGCCGCCCAGGATGCCGGGCTTGCCGGAGATCTTCTGTAAATGATTGCACGGTTCGCAGAGGCGGATACCGCGCAGCCGAACCTCGCCGATGGAAAATTCACGGTCAACTAAATGATTCAGCGCGACGCCGCGGGTGACGATGTTGCGGCGGCCTTCGGATGGGTCAAGATCAAGCGTCGATTCGCGGCGCATCCCGTCAAAGGCTTCGCTCTCGATCAGGGTTACTTCGTAATCGGGTTGGTCTTTCCAGAACGTACCTTGCTTTTGGAAGTACCGGTCGCCCTCAAGTCCCTGACCGGGAACCGCGCGGACCGATGCGACTGACTCCATCGGAGCCGCCGCGGTAGGCGCAATGTGAATGGCAATTACCTTACCCATAGTTGATGAATAATTTAGCCACAGAGGTCACAGAGAACACAGAGACATTGATGGATTTAGTCATTGGGTCATTGAAAACAAACGTTCGGTTGTTGTCTATCATGTCAAATCCTATTCCAAGCGAATGAAAAAAATCGCCGATTGTTCCAATGACTCAATCATCAAATGACCAAATCCCTTTTTCTCTCTGTGTCCTCTGTGAACTCTGTGGCAAAAAATCTTAAATTGACGCGGCGATTGCGTCGTCGAAGATCTCCAACGCCACGTCGATGTGTTCCTTTTCGATGATCAATGGCGGTGACCAGCGGATCGAATTCGAACCGCAACCCAATATGATCAGTCCGCGTTCAAAGCAGGCCATCTCGATCCGATCGCGGAGTTCCGCATCCGGTTCGGTCGAACCACCACCCTTGATGAACTCGACGCCGATCATTAATCCCGGTCCGCGTACGTCGCCGATGCGATCGTACTTTTCCATCAGCTTGCGCAGGCCAGCCGACAGATATTCGCCCATCGCCGCCGAATTTTCGACCAATCCGCCTTGCAGCAATTCAATGGTCTTCAATGCCGAAGCGATACAGACCGGATTACCGCCAAAGGTTGACGCGTGCGCGCCCGGCTTCCAATTCATCAGATCCGCACGCGCTACGGTGGCGCCAATCGGTAGACCCGACGCAATGCCTTTAGCCACCGTGATGATGTCCGGTTTCAGATCGTGATGATCCGACGCAAACATCTTGCCGGTCCGGCCCATGCCGCTCTGAACTTCGTCAACGATCAACAAAATGCCGTGCTCGTCGCAAATCCGTCGCAGCCCCTGCAAAAACTCGGTCGGGGCCGGAATGTATCCGCCTTCACCCTGCACGGCTTCGACAACGATCGCCGCGACCTCTTCGGGCGGGGTGGTCGTTTTGAAAAGCTTCTCTTCGATCCAGGCCAAGCACTTCTTGCTTACGGTCGCGGCATCACTCTGTTCGCCGGTGAACGGATCGCGATAGGCATTGGGGTAGGGAACGTGAACCACATCCAAGACCTGACGCTTAAAGCCGCTGCGCTGCGCGCGCTTGGACGAGGTCAACGACAGCGAACCCATCGTGCGTCCGTGAAAGCTGCTAAAAAAGGCGATGAATTTCTCGCGGCCGGTCGCATGTATGGCTAGCTTCAACGCAGTCTCAACCGCTTCGGTGCCGCTATTGGCGAAGTGAGTGCGCGTAGGTGAGGGAACCGGTGAGATCTCATCCAACTTCTGGGCCAAGGCCGGCATGTGTTTGTAATAATAATCGGTACCACACATATGGATCAGTGACGCGGCTTGGTCTTGAATGGCTTTGACCACTTCGGGATGGCAATGGCCGGTCGAACAGACCGCCACGCCGGCGTTGCAATCCATAAATATGTTGCCGTCAACGTCGGTCACCCACATGCCTTGGGCATAGTCGGCCACTAGTTTGAATGACGGACGCGGGTACGACGGGGTTACCCATTGGGCGTCGGCTTCGACAATGGCGCGGCCTTTGGGACCGGGCAGAGTCTCGGTAATGATCTGCGGACGCTTGGCAGTCTTGATCGCGGACATAGAATTGTCTCCTCTGGAAAACGGAAAAAGCGGGAAGTAAATCTGAATTACGAAAAACGCGGAGACGAGGGACGGCTAGTCCGCGAAGAGGTTGGCGCGGGTTTCAAACGGACGTAATTGGATCTCAAGCGCTCGAAGCATGGAAATAGACCGAAAAACTATTAATTGACCGATAAAACTAGTTTACATCTATCACCCGGCGGCGGCGAATGTCAATTATGGGAAAACCGCTGTGTGCCGTAGCGGCCGCGTTAATGAGGCGGTCTTTGACCGCCGTTGCCTGGGGAACCGCAACACCGGCGGTCAAAGACCGCCTCTTAACCGAAGCGAACTGCAAATGTTGTTACGGCCGTCCGCCTTCCACCCACTCCGGTCGAAATTCCGTATTGAGCAGCCAGCGGACCGGTTCGATCATGGAATTGATCGCGCCCGTCATGTGCTTGAAATCGATGTGAGCCAGATCGTCGCTGGGTTGATGATAATCAGCGTGCATTCCGTAACTGGAAACCGTCTGGGCCACGACTCCTTGCCGTGCCAATGCAATGTTATCCGAACGGAAAAAGAACTGTTGCTCTGGATGCGGATCGGCGACGATCTTCGCGCCCCGTGCCGCCAAGGTCGGGCCTAAGTTCGATCGTTCATACCCGGTCAGCCACAAGGTATCTTTGGCTACGGCCGCATCGGGCCGTCCGATCATTTCGAATTCAAGATTGGCCACAATATCATTTAGCGCGACCGGCGGGTGTTCAAGAAAATGACGCGCACCATAGCCGCCTATCTCTTCACTACCGAATAAGGCAAAGACTACGGTACGTTTCGGTTTCGGTCCCGCCGCTAGTACACGGGCCAACTCCAAAACTGCCGTAACGCCCGAGGCATCATCGTCCGCGCCGTTATAAATGCTGTCACCTTTGACCCCCGGTAGTTTGACGCCCAAATGATCCAAGTGCGCCGACAACAAGACTACCTCGTGTTTGATCTTCGGGTCGGTCCCGCGAAGTATCCCGACTGCGTTGGTCGTCGTGGCTTGCACGGCGCCGGGATCGGGAAAACCGCGCCGGCTCTTTAGTTCAAAGGTCGACGACTGCAAGTAGGTGCCGTCGTCGCCGGCCGGTTCGATGCCGTATAACTTCAACTGTTCGCCGATCCATTTGGCGGCCTTCAATTCGTCCGCACTAGCGCTTTTGCGGCCGTTCATGCTGTCGCTGGCCAATGCTGTCAAAGTCGCGCGCACCGTGGCCTCGGTCACCTCGACCTTGGCGGTCTTGGCCGCACTGCTGCCTTTCCACTGGCCGGCCGCGGGAAACGTCAAACAAAACAATGCCAACAGGGCAACGGCAGAACGAAAGTACTTGCGAGAAAGCATAATATAAATTCTCCGAACGAAGATCGATCTAAGCTAAATGTAAAGTTATGACGCGACGGTTTCGGCCGCGCGCCGTTTCCAACGCACACCGTCTTTCGTGTCTTCCAGCACGATGCCGTGAGCCAGTAGCTCCTGTCGTATCTCATCGGCCCGGGCAAAATCACGGCGCCGCCGTGCCTCCTGACGCTGGTCGATCAATACCGTGATGGCGTCGTCGAGCATTTCCGACGAATCGTCGCCGAAAATATTTAGCACCGTATCAAGTCGCGCCAAGGCGGCCAACACTTCTTGCTGGTTTTGTTGACGCACGCGGCATCCGCCGCTCAACGCCGTGTTAACCTCGCGCATCAAATTATGCAGCGCCGCCAGCGCCACCGAGGTGTTCAGGTTGTCGTCCATCGCCTCTTCAAAATCACGCAAAGCCCGATCGGTGATCTCGTGCAAAGCCGGGTTGACGCCGGTGTCGTGTTTTCCGGCCACCAACCGCGCCCGAAAATCGCGCAGTCGCGCCACCGTGGTATCGGCGCCGCGCAGCGTCTCGAACGTAAAATTCAGCTGATTGCGATACGGAACGCTTAGCAACAAATATCGGATCGCTGCCGCGCTATAACCCATTTCAACTAGGTCTCGAAAGGTGTAATAGTTACCTTTCGACTTGGACATGGTCTCGCCTTCAACCTTTAGATGCTCGCCGTGGAGCCAGAAGCGCGCAAATTGTTTTCCCGTCGAGCCTTCACTTTGCGCGATCTCGTTCTCGTGATGCGGAAAGACCAGGTCAACGCCGCCCGCATGCAGGTCAAACGTCTCGCCCAAATACTTCATCGACATGGCCGAGCATTCGATGTGCCAACCCGGACGGCCGCGGCCGATGACCGTACTCCACGACGGTTCGTCCGGCGATTCGACCGACTTCCACAAAGCAAAGTCGCGCGCGTCCTCTTTTTCGTATTTGTCGTTATCGACGCGTTCACTGGCGCCGGCCAAATTTCCCGCGAAGTTGATCTTGGACAGCTTGCCGTAATCCGGAAATGACGCGATGCGGTAATAGATCGAACCGTCCGAACGATAGGCGTGGCCCTTCAATTCTAATTGGCGGATCAACTCGGCCATTTCGGCGATGTGTTTCGTAGCGCGCGGGACGACCTCGGGACGTTCGCAACCCAGGGCGTCAAAATCTTGCCAAAACGCCTCGATATATTGCGCCGTGTATTCGTCCAGGGTCTGGCCCGCGGCCTGCGATTCGGCGATGATCCGGTCGTCAACGTCCGTAAGATTGATCACGTGCGTTACCCGATAACCTTTGAATTCCAGATACCGGCGCAGCACATCTTCATAAACAAACGTGCGGAAGTTACCGATGTGGGCAAAGTTCCACACCGTCGGGCCGCAGCAATACATGCGGACGTGTCCGGGCTCGATCGGTTCAAACGGTTCGACCTTATCGGTCAGAGTGTTATGAAATTTCAACATAGGCTTTCGGGGAAAATTACCGTTCCAGCATAATCGGCAACGGAAACGGGAAGCAAGCCGCTAGGGCCGATACGCAATAATTCGGGACGCGCGGACCCGAGCTAGTGTTTTGCGTTTATTAATTTGCCGCGGGAAGCAGGTCGCCGGTTAGCAACAACAGGAGTGACTGGTGAATAACAAAGAAAATAAGAGGTTCGTGGATCTCATGCGGGAAATATAACGCGGATCGTTTGGAATTGGCAATGATTCTTGAATAGTTCCCATGCTTAAGGCATGCAATCAAAAGTACGAGTTGGACGAAGATCCGCTCGCGTTCGTAGCCCCGCCTTCAGGCGGAACCGTACCATAAACGTCCCGCTAAACTGAACGAACCTGGTTTGGATCGATTCCGCTTGAAGGCTACAAACCATCCCCTTTACCGCAATACAAAACCACTCGGTGATTTTGTCGACCGATACTTCTAAATTTCACCCGTTGCTAAAGTGATCGAATCCCGCAGCCTCAAGCGCCGTCCAGCGACCATTCTCGTTGATTAATATCTGCCCGGATCGATCAGTGATCTCGCCAATGCGAGCGACGGGTACGCCTTCAACTTCCGTAGTTAACTTCTTTGCCTTGTCCGCAGAGACAGTAAACAGCAGTTCAAAATCTTCGCCTCCATTAAGAGCAAGTCCAAGCGTCTTACTGGAATTCATTTCGATCGATCTGAGATGTTGATCAACCGGTATCGCTTCGGCTTCGACTAGCGCGCCCGCGCCGCTGGCCCGGCAAATATGTGCTAGGTCGGATGAAAGGCCGTCACTTATGTCAATCATGGCGGTGGCCAACCGTTTGTCACCCAACAGTTTTCCCCACGCCGTTCGTGCCGATGGTCGCAATTGGCGGAGCAGAAGAGCTTCCGTGGCACTGACCTTTTTCCGGTGGCGCGCGGAAATGTGAAGTCGCGAACCGGCTTGTAAAGACCCAAGTCCGCCGGCGGCACCGCCCAATTGCCCGGTGACATAGATCTGATCGCCGGGCCGTGCGCCGGAACGCATCACTGCGCGGCCACGCCGTACCTCGCCCAAGACCATCGAATCAATAACGATGTGGTCGGGCGTGCTGGACGTATCACCACCGATCAACTGAACTCCAACTTGCTCGGCCAATGCGAACCAGCCATCGTAAAACTTCTTTAAGAACCCCGCCCGCCAACGGGCCGCGGGCAGGCCGATCGATACCATCGCCCAGCGGGGAACTGCACCCATCGCGGCGACATCGGACAACGAGACCGCCAGGGCCTTGTGTCCCAGCAATTCCGGGATCGCCCAATCGCGGCGAAAGTCTATCTCTTCAACTAACAGGTCTGTGGTGACGACCAGGTCGGTCTTCGCATCTTTTTGGATAATGGCTGCGTCGTCGCCGATACCGTGGATCAAGGAAGGTTGTCCAATTTGTCCAATAGTCCGTTGGCGTAGTGCTTCAATGAAGGAGAATTCCGTCGACCCCGGCTTGATCGGCCGCTTTGATTTGTCCGGGATCTTTTTCATGCCGAGTTACGCTGGGTGCCACCAAAAGTGGGGGCTTGTGTTCGACTCCGGCGTTGGTTTTTGCGCTGAAGGCGGGGCTACCAACGCGTGCGCGGCTTCGACTAACTCGCACAAATAATTGCACCGAGGTGTTAGAGATTCTTTCGGAGCGATTCCAATCCGGCCTCGATCATTTCCAGCGAAGTCGAAAACGAGAATCGCAGATGCCCTTCGCCGTGCGGGCCAAAGACTACCCCGGGAACGGTCGCAACATTCGCGCGCTCCAATAACGTTTCGGCGGCGGCACGGCTATCGGTATTGATCCGCGACACATCGGGAAAGGCGTAGAAAGCACCGGCCGGATTTTCACACGGTAATCCGATCTCGTTCAAACCAGCCAGCATTTTCTCGCGCCGAACTAGATAGGCGGCGCGGTTGGTAGCAAAAAAGTCTTCCGGTGCGCTCAGCGCCGCCCAGGCGGCCCATTGCGTTGGCGTCGAAACTCCATTGGTCGAATACAACAGACACTTGCGCAGTCCGGTCATCCACGGTTCGCCCGCGATGGCATAACCGATCCGCCAACCCGTCATGGAAAATGATTTTGAAAAGGTATAGCAGGTGATCGTTCGATCGAACATTCCAGGTAGTGACGCGATGGAAACGTGCTCGCCGTCGTAGACCAGATCTTCATAGGCTTCGTCGGCGATCACCAACAGATCGCGCTCAATGGCGAAATCGGCGACCATTTGCGCCTCTTCGCGCGTAAACACCACCCCCGACGGATTCTGTGGAGTGTTGTAATAAATGACTTTGGTCTTGTCGGTGGTATGTCGAGCCAATGTGTTTTCAAAACCCTCACGGCGGGCTTCGGTGGTGGAAACTAGTTTCACTTCGCCATGGCAGTGGGCCACGAGGTCCTTGATCGGTGTCCAGAACGGTGAAAAGACCAGGACTTCATCCCCCAGATTCACCGTCGATTGAAACGCACCGTGCAATCCCTGCATCCCGCCGTTCAGCACGATCACATTTTCCACCGCGGTCGGGATCCGGTTTTTTTCGGTGACCTTCCCGGCAATGGCCGAGCGCAGTTCCATAATGCCGGACGAAGGCGCATAGCGCGTCTTGTTTTCGGCCAGTGCGCGTTCCATCGCCTCTTTGACGAAATCCGGAGTGTTGCCGAATGGTTCGCCGCCTTCAAATTGAAAAACCGGCTGCCCATTGGCGCGCAACTCCATCACTTTATTTCGAATATTTACGATATCCGAAAATCCGACCGCATCCAGGCGGGACGCCAACCGCAACCGGCTGGCGGCTTTTGATTCAACCATTGACATAACCATTTTTCACGGACCCTAACTATTGCTTTGAGAAATACGAGAATAAAAATGGATTATAGCGCGGTGGCCGGTGTTTGCCAAAAAAGGGAGGAGGGGCAGCGGTTGGTGGTCAGCCATTAGCTGTTAGCGGTTTGCGTATCGGGCGATGGTGCGCCTGCGTTCGTAGCCCCTCTAGAGGCGTAATCTTTGACCAGGGATTCGTCCAATGCAAAGGCACTCGTGGTGAATCGTTCCGGCTGAAGCTACAAACGCGCGAGTTCCAATGGCTTTCTCAATACCAGGTCGTTGGCGGTAACGAATGGTCGCTCACTGATCAGTCCGAAGAACAAAATAATTGACACATCCAATAAGCCTGCGTAACATGCAGGTCGGATCGATTAGTTCGTATTTCATCCGCCGTATTCTCGGAAACCGCCTTTATTTAGTTTGTGGCGCGTGTCCCCCGACCGGGATCTGCTAAGTTAGAGGTAGTTTGTTCATGCATTCAACCGCCGTTGCCATTCCCGAAAAGATCTTCTTTAAGATCGGCGAGGTCTGTGACCTGACCGGGGTGCAGGCGCATGTGCTGCGCTACTGGGAATCGGAATTTCCCATGTTGTCGCCGCAAAAGAACCGCGCCGGTCAGCGTACTTATCGACGGCGTGATGTTGAGATCGCTCTGCGCATCCGTGAACTGCTTTATGACGAGATGTACACGATCGCCGGCGCGCGTAAGCGGTTAGGGCAGGATCTGCGCGGCGCCAGCAAGTTAAAAGTGGTAACACCGGATATGGTGAGCCCGGCCCTCGGGCCCGAGACTCCACCACGGATCGTGGCGCAGCCACTGCTGCCAAGTGTTGACGAAGAGATCGAACCGCCGGTCGAGGCGTCGTCGAAGGCTCTTTCCACTGATCAGATCGACGCATTGCGCGGGTTGGCCACCGAACTGCAAGCGCTGCTGGAACTCCTCGGCGAAAATGGCAACGGAGCGATCGCGCGCTAGGTTTTAGCTTCGGTCATTTGACAAAGGCAGTCGTAGCGGGCTACTAAAGATGAGCCAATTGACGGGACGTGGCGCAGCCTGGTAGCGCGCTTCCTTGGGGTGGAAGAGGTCGCGAGTTCGAATCCCGCCGTCCCGAAAACGGTATAGAAAAGACCGGTTCTTTGCAAAGAACCGGTCTTTTTTTGTTGTTTAAGTTGGGAGAAATCAAAGGTGCGGGTTTTTCCTGCTCCCCCTCTCCCTTTGTGGAGATGGGGGTCGGGGGGCATACGCGCTAACTTAAGAAAGAAATCGTCAATGTTTTATTGTATAGTGTGGTCATGAAAAAACCAACAGTTCTTGATCAGGATTGGAAGTTTTTGATGACTTTGTTTCCCTCCGATTGGA
>JBDSEC010000664.1:0-2962 GCA_039920205.1 Pyrinomonadaceae bacterium | reverse complement strand
AGGGAGATCAATAATGGTCTCAAGGCCGATCCCAAGTCTTTAATTCGACGACAAAATCTTCCAATTTTTTACAAAATCGCAAACAATAGGGGAAATGAGTCAGGGGAACTATAGATTCGAGCAGTTTTTGGTTGACCCGCAACGGCGTCTTCTGTTGCGTGAAGGTTATCCCGTGCCGATGACCTCAAAGACTTTCGACCTCTTGTTGGCAATGATAGAAAGCGACGGTCGCGAGGTCACCAAGGACGCTTTGATGAACCGGGTTTGGCCGGACCAGATGGTCGAGGACGCCAATCTAACCGTTACGATGTCGCAACTGCGCAAGGCGCTCGGAGAAAAACCGAATGAACATCGTCTGATCGTCACCATCCCCGGCATTGGTTACCGGTTTGTTGGTGAACTTGAACCGGTGGAAGATTCACCCGCGCGGACCGACAAGGTGTCACGTCCCACGTTTAGGCCCGGTCTTATCTCGAATAATGGACACTATCCGAGAGCGCATGAATTGGCATTTCCGGCAAACGCGATCTATGGAACCAAGACGGCCAAGCGTGCGGCCGCGCGATATTGGCTGGTCGGCCTGGGCCTTTTCGTCCTTTTGGCTGCCGTTGGCGCCGTCTTGCTCTACCGCAATGTGACACGACCGAAATTGCCGACACCTTTCCAGAACATCAGTGCGGAACGACTTACCAATACGGGCAATGTTGCCGCGGCCACGATAGCGCCGGACGGAAAATATTTCGCGTTCGTCGAACGCGAAAGCGAAGGTAATAGCCTCTGGGTGCAACAGGTAAGTACCGCAAGTAAGATCCGCGTCCTGGCGCCACAGCAAGCCGAGTTTTGGGGCCTCAACTTCACGCCAGATGGTAGGTTCATATACTACAACCTTTTTGAAGGTAACCGCGTCGACCCGGAACTGTTCCGGATCCCTTCACTGGGCGGGGCTAGTTCGCGCATACCAAATGTAAGTTGTATTTCCTTCGCCTTCTCACCGGACGGTGGCCGGCTTGCATACACGGTCAGTAACTCGGCGGCCAAGGTCAATTCCTTGATCGTAGCCAACGCCGACGGTAGCGACCTTCACGCGGTGGCCCAGAAGCCCGAACCCAATACTTTTGAATACGAAGGGCAAGTAGTCGCCTGGTCACCCGATGGACAGACGATCGCTTGTCTAGTCAATTATTTCGAGCGCGATTCTAGCTACACTCAGATCGTGGGAATTAATGTCGCTAACGGAACCGAGACGATACTCTGTCAACGTCATTGGGCCGAGGTGCAAAGCATCGAATGGTTACGGACGAATGCTGGATTGGTGGTCGCGGCAAAGGAACGGCCGAATTCGGCAAATCAGTTGTGGTTCGTGCCCTGCCCCGATGGCGTTCCGCGACCTTTGACCGCGGACGTGACCGAATACAGCTGGATCAAAGCGCTGGCCGACGGCCGGTCATTTGTTGCGATGCAGACCAATACCGCAAATAGTATTTCTACGGGAAAACCGGCCGCTTCGGAAAACGATTTTCGCGAAGTATTGTCCGAAGTCGGTCCGCTTAACCCGATGGCCTGGATATCTAACAAAGAATTGATCTACCGTTCGGTCGCGGATGGCGGTCCGAATCTCTGGTCCATAACGCCGGAGAGTAAAGAACGGCGACAGATAACCAACTCGGCCCGCGCGAGCGAACTCGGGCTCTGCACTACTCCGGACCGTAAGTATACGGTATTTGCCGCTTGGATATCAGGCAAGTTAGACCTATGGCGGGTTGGATCTGACGGACTCGAACTGATCCAACTTACCGACGGTGACGCCGATGCGTATCCGCGCTGCTCGCCAGACGGACGTTGGGTCGTTTTTCAGCGTGGCATCTCGGCCGACCAGCAGATCTGGCGCGTTCCGCTGAACGGAGGCAAGGCCGAACCGCTGACGGGATTTCGTGCCAAATGGCCCGCGATCTCAACTGATGGAAAACGCATTGCCTTTTTTTATATGGCGAATGACAAATGGCAGATCGGGGTCATTTCCGCCAACGGTGGCCCGATTCTAACGAGCCTGGAAAACCCAAACTCATCATTCGGCCGTCCCATCTATTGGGCTCGCGACGACAATTCGCTCTACTACATAAGGACAGTTGGAGATGTCGGCAATATTTGGTCTCTGCCGTTAGATGGAACCTCACCGCACGGAATTACCAAATTTACCGGACACCGACTAGAAGACTTTGCGTTCTCACCCGATCACAACGATCTCGCCGTAACCCGAAGCACCCGGTTGAGTGACGTATTTATGTTCACCAGTTCACTGCGCTGAAACGCGAAAGGCCTGGGACGATACTGAACTATCAGCATCAACCCGGGCCAAACGCAGAGGACTAAAGGGAGTCGAACCTAATTATCCGATCTCCGACATAGCCGCAACATAGCAACCCTGTGCCGTTGCCGCCAACGGATTGCTCGCGATGCGCACGTCCGAGATGGGGATCGGGAACTCGCTCTCTTTCAACATCCGTTCGAACTTTTGCATGAACCCCTTGGGTTTGCTGGTTCCGCCGGAAAGCACGATGGGTAAGCCGCGGTCCAACTTCGGGATATTGCGCGAATTCTCGAACTCTTCGCTTAGGCGCCCGATCAAGGTCTGCAGCACATCTTCGTAGTAAATATGCAATGCGTCTTCGATCTTGTCTTTCGAGGCGTGGCTCAGGTTCAACGCATCTTCCTTGATCATACGGACCTTGGTCTGGCTTTCGCCGACCGCGGCGGCCGCACTGGCGTCGATATAATCGCCGGCCTTGGCCACACTGAACGACAACACGGGCACGGACAGGAAGGCTACGCAGACGTTACACATGCCGCCACCGCAACTGATGCCGATGCCGGTAAAATTCTCGTCCTCAAGTTCCGAAAAGATCACGGCCAACCCTTCGTTAATTCCCTTGGCCTGGTAACCCAACGATTCCAAATGAGATTT
>JBDSEC010000663.1:0-4116 GCA_039920205.1 Pyrinomonadaceae bacterium | reverse complement strand
AATCTGGACCACGAAGCTTTTCCCCGCGTAACGCATCATTTTTTCGAGGGCGAGGGTCAATACCTGGTAATGGAGTTGATCCGCGGGGTGGATCTGTGGGAATTGCTGCAACTGCGCGAAACCCCCTTTCCGCCGGCCAAGGTTTTGGAATGGGCGGATCAACTGCTGGACGCGTTGACCGAACTGCACTCAAATGTCCCGCCGATCGTCCATCGCGATATCAAGCCGCCCAATATGAAGCTGACCCCCCGGGGCAAGATAAAGCTGCTTGATTTTGGTATCGCCAAGGGCGCCGTGGGCCAGATGGCCATGAATACGTCCGAGCCTCTGAGCGCGGTCGGTTTCACGCCGCACTTTGCACCGTTAGAGCAATCGCTTCGTTCGGACCGGCGGTGGGTCGAAACTTTTGAACTGTTGAATTCCGCGGCCGTTGAATCCATTTTATGATCACCGACCGAACCGCGCAGCGATCTGTATAGTTTGGGCGCTACGCTTTATCAATTGATGACAAACGTCGTGCCTAGCGATGCCACCACTCGCGCACTCGCCGTTTGGTCCAACCGCCCGGATCCATTGAAACCTGCCGATGAAGTGAACCCACAAGTTTCACCGGCGGTGGCCGCCGTATTGCAACAAGCGATGGCCTTGGAGCGGCATGACCGTCCGGCCACTGCGGCCGCTATGCGCCAGGCGCTGCGCGATGCGGTGAACGCGCCCGCGGCACCGGTTCACGCGACCGCACCCGTGCCCGACGAAGAGCAGTTGCGCGCTCACCGCGAAGCCCAGTTTGAGGCGCGCCGTCGGGCGGAGGCCGAGACCATCCGCCTGGCCGACGAAGAAAAACAACGGCGTGAAGACGAAGCCCAGCGTCAAGCAGCGCGCGATCGGGCAGACGCCGAGGCGACGACCCGCTCGCTTCCCGCGGCTGTTTCACCTGCGGCTGAATCTAAGCGCGTGTTACCAACGGCGGCCGGTCAAACCATTGCGTCCGCGTCCGGTTCGCCGCCGCCAACATTATTGAGCGCGCACAGTCTTGCCGCTCCGGCCGATCTGTCGTCCTCTGATCCCGTCAATCCGCAATGGGACGGCGCCGAACCAGAAATCAACCGTTCAAAAGGCAAACGGATTGCTATCGCGGCGTCTGTTTTAGTAGTGATCGGTCTTATTATTGGCATCGCGGTGTGGCGAAATCGGTCCGCTACGGCGAGCGCGGAGATGGCTGGGCCAACGACCACTGGTTCCGATCAAAAGACCGGTGGTCCGGTTGCTCCGGCCGGAATGGCCTATGTACCCGGTGGTAAGTTCATGATGGGCCGCGATCGCGCCGCCGGCGTGGATGAATTCGAGATCCCGGCGCATCCCGTGACAATAAAACCATTCTTTATCGATCTGAATGAGGTGACCAACGAAGACTATCGCAAATGTGTTGACGCGGGAAAATGCACGCCGCCGGCCGGCTGGGTCCAGCGGAATTTCCCCAGCGGTACCGCCCGGCATCCCGTGACGGGCGTGGCCTGGAGCGCCGCGAATGCATACGCGAAATTTGCCGGCCAGCGCCTTCCGACCGAAGAAGAATGGGAGTTCGCCGCGCGCGGCACGGATCGGCGGCTCTATCCGTGGGGCAACGATTGGCAACCTGGTCTGGCCAATGCCGACGGTGCAAGTTCTGGGATCGTGGATGTGGGCCAGTTCAAGGGGACGTCACCTTTTGGCGCCCTGGATATGATCGGTAACGCCTGGGAATGGACGGCGACGGATCTACGGGCTTATGCGGGGGGACAATTGAGTAGTGGACTTAGCGGAAGCGAGAAAGTGATCCGCGGTGGATCGTACAAAGAGAAAACCGCCAACGGGCAAACCACCGCAACCTATCGCGGGTACCTAGAACCGAACAGTCCCAAGAACGACAAGACCGGTTTCCGCTGTGTGCAGGACATCAAGCCGTAAGGCGACGTTCGTAGTCCACCACATGTTGGGTATGAAGTCAGTACCGGAAGCGGTAGCGACCGGCTAGACCTTCTTCACCGCGTTAGCGGTGGCTTGAATTTAGCCGTGGCTTTCAAGCCACCTATGCTTGCGGAAGTTCAGCTAAATTGCCCCTAGCTTCAGCTAGGGGATGGTCAAACAAAAGGCCGGCTTTAGCCGAATTCTAAAAAGGCTTTTCCGGTCGGCTTTAGCCCTAGTCATGGAAAAAATGAAATGAAGAAGAATTGTAACAATAAATGGCTGGCGAGCATTTTTGTTTTCATGCTCTTGGCGTTTATCGTTGGCACCCTTTCTTCTGCCGCGCAGACCGGACGCAAGAAAACAAAGTCAACGGCAACCACGACCAAGACTCCCCCCGTGAAGAAAGCTTCCATTCCACCCGATAGGATCTCAACCGAACGCAATGTGGCTCCCCAACCCGCGGCAGGTTCGCCCTGGCGCAGTCCGCAAGGCATCGATTTCGTGTTCATTCCGCCGGGCAGTTTTGATATGGGCCAGAGTAACGGCGATGCCGATGCGAAACCGGTCCACCGGGTAACTATAAGCCACGGTTTCTATTTGGGCACGACCGAAGTGACCCAGGCGCAATGGAAAGCCGTGATGGGGAACGATCCGTCAAAGTTCAAGGGCGAGGATTTGCCGGTCGAAAGCGTGTCATGGAATGATGTAACGAAATTTATTCTACTTTTGAACGCGCAAAGCGGAGGTGTGGTTTATCGGTTACCGACCGAAGCCGAATGGGAATATGCTTGCCGCGCGGGGGCAACCGGTCCTTATGCCAGTAACTTGGACGCGATGGCTTGGTACCGCGTGAACTCGGACGACGCGACCCATCCAGTCGGGACAAAAAAGCCAAATGCGTGGGGCCTGTACGACATGCATGGCAACGTTTCGGAGTCGGTGCAGGATTGGAAGGGCGAATACCGCGCCGGCTTGCAAACCGATCCCAAAGGGCCCGCGACGGGGAAAGTCCGGGTGATGCGCGGCGGGTCGTGGTACAGCGATTCGTCCTTCGCCGGTTTCGCGGTTCGCAATTACGACACCCCTGTCGTCCGTAACTATGGCCTGGGGTTTCGGCTGGCGGCGGCGCGGATACCCGTTCCGCCCGATCAGATCTCGACCCAACCCAGTGCCGCCCCCCAGCCAGCGGCGGGAACGATTTGGCGCAGTCCGCAAGGTATTGATTTCGTGTTCATTCCGCCGGGCAGTTTCAATATGGGTGAGGTTAATGACGACGACCGCGAAAGACCGGTTCACCGCGTGACCTTTAGCCAAGGATTCTATCTGGGGAAGACTGAAGTAACCCAGGCGCAATGGAAGGCGGTGACGGGGGACAATCCTTCGGGCAATAAGGGCGACGACCTGCCGGTCGAAAACGTATCTTGGGAAGACGTGACGAAGTTTATCCGGATTTTGAACGCGCAAAGCGTGGGTCTGGTTTACCGGTTACCAACCGAGGCTGAGTGGGAATATGCTTGCCGGGCGGGAACGATCGGACCATACGCTGGTGATCTGGACGTGATGGCCTGGCATAAGGGCAACTCTGATTTCGAGATCCACCCGGTGGGGACGAAAAAGGCTAATGCGTGGGGACTTTATGACATGCACGGCAACGTTTTTGAGTGGGTGGAGGATTGGTATGGACCGTACAACGAAGGTTCGCAGACCGATCCGAAGGGGCCAAGCTCGGGCCCATACCGGGTCATGCGCGGCGGGTCGTGGCTCACCGATGCTACGTTCGCCCGTTCCACCTTTCGCTTCGGTGGCCCACCATGGACCCGTAGCGGATTCGGTTTTCGGGTGGCGGCGGCGCGGACTCCGTAGCCTTAAGGCTTCTGCCTGATGCGCTGCCCTAATCGTGCCAGAAGTGGGAGTCGTTCGAATAATATTTTTACTGTGTTGAATCAGAACCTGCCCCACCGATTTAAGGTGGGATCGTCGCGAAGAATTCGCTTTCATGTAGGGATGACTGAAGGCAGTGACGCAGAAGGCCGTTCGCCGTCCGGTGCTTGGATGTTTCGCTGTTAATACGGCAATTGATCGCTGACCACTAATCGGATGTACCTGTGGGCCGAAGAGAGTCGCGGTAATTGCTGGAGATTGCTAAATGAATGTATTGGGAAAAGATGG
>JBDSEC010000662.1:0-19715 GCA_039920205.1 Pyrinomonadaceae bacterium | reverse complement strand
AATTCGCCGACTGACTTGGGATCAAAGCGAAACCGCCCGTCCACCGAAAAAGTATTGTTATGCCGGTCAACGAAATTGTAGGTCGTGGCGAAAATACCCAGATTGTTTTCGCGCCCGATGTCCCGCTTATAGCGCAAAATCCCGATGTCCGCATTCTGATCGACAAACCGCGCGATACCGCAATTCAACGCCGGATTCGCGATCTGTGCCTGCTGACATTCCAATAGACTCTGACGTTCGTCCTTCGAATAATTCCCTGGTGCATTGTCGGAGGCGTAGAGAACACCGAAAGTATTCTTATCCCGGCGGCCGGTGATCTTGACCGCGACATCGGGGTCAACGATCGCGCGGGTGTTAAGCACATCCAAACTACTTCGAAAGATATCGAACCGCTCGAGGAAGAACGGACGCTTCTCGCGGAAAAAGATCGGAAAACGTTGATTCGCGGTGGTGACAGGCGAATCAGCCTCGACCTGCGCGAAATCGGGATTGTAGGCAAAGTCGAGCGTGATGGTAGGCGTCAAACTGAACTTGGCGGTTAGACCGAATTCACCTTTCACGCCCTCGTTCACATAGCGCCCGGCTGGGTCGCCGTTAAACGTAAAAGAGGTTCGGCGGCCCGATTCGCTTACCGTGATACTCGGGTTCAATTCCAACTGGCGCGTAGTGGCGATGCCTTCCATCCCGGTGATGTGTCCGGCCTGGGCCAGCGAGCTGCCCATGCTGCGATTGTTGCGCATCCACGAATCAAGCTCGTTGTTGTTGTACTTGATGCGGCGGAATATATGCAGACCCCATTGCTTGTCTTTTCCGGCCTCGTAACGCAACGACTTGAACGGAATGGCGATCTCGATGGTATACCCATCGGGGGTCAGTTCACCCTTGGACTCCATGACCAGATCGACGCTGAAATCCTCGCCGTTGTTTTCGCTAAAGGTTCCGTCGGCCTGCACGCCCAACGGATTAAAGAAAAACGCGTAGGCCTGGCGTTGATCATTAAAGGTATCCAGATACAGCCCGACATAATCGTCATTGAAGATGTTGTCGCGCCGCGCGACGCTCGCACGCACCTTGTCGCGGTCCTGCTTTACGACAAATGCAACGTATAGGTTCTTCGCGTCGTACGCCATCATTACCTCGGTCGGCGCGGCCGGGGCGATATTGTCACCCGGATTGGTCTGCAGGAATTCGCCAAAGAACGCCGAATTTTGCCACATCGGTTCGTCCAAACGGCCGTCGATCGTCGGCGCGGTCTCAAAACGCGGGATGCGCGCGGGTGCGTCTTTGAGGACGTATTTCGAAGCCGGTGTTGTCACGGGTGGATTTTCGCGGGGCGTACTGGATACCGTTGATGAGGCCGGAGTAGGCGACGGCGGAACGACGAGGTCACCACCGGAACCGGATCCGGTCGAAACGGGTGAAGGGTTTTGTGCGTGGGTTGAGGAAGAAACGAAGATAAACGATACGCTGAACAGGAGATTGAAGGCGATCAAAGCGGCTCGCTGCCGTTTGAGAGACCTCCACGGACTACGCAAGAGATAAGAATTCATGACTGCATCACCTGAAATAAATGAAAAATAAGAAACGGTATACATTGGTAAAACACCGGCCGGTTTGGCTTTGTGGCAAGAAATTGAACGAAGTACGAAAAAAATCGTTCATCAATAATTTCAGGAAACACGGCTTGACAATAAACGAACGTTCATTCACCATAGAGAGGTGAGAGTTCGGGACGATAACAAAAAGACGGCGATTTGCGACGCGGCGATTACCCTGATCGCCGCGAACGGCTTTGCCGACACCTCCATGTCCAAGATCGCCAAGGCAGCGAATGTGTCACCCGCGACGATCTATGTTTATTTCGAAAACAAGGAAGAACTGCTGAAACAGATCTACACCTTGGTCAAACGTGAGATGGGGACGGAGCTGGCGCGCGGTTTAGGCCCGGGAATCTCGGTCAAGGAATCGTTCCGGTTGGTTTGGGACAATTTCTATCGCTACGCCACGGTTAGATCGGTCCGTTTCGCGTTCACCGAACAGTTTGCGAATTCCCCGCTGGTTGACGGCTGCCGCGAGGAAAGCATGACCTACTTTCGACCGCTTTATGAGTTGGTCGAGCGCGGCCGTTCCGAAAAGGTTTTCAAGGATATTCCGTTGGAGATCTTTATCGCCTTTACGTTTGCGCCGCTGATCGGTTTGATCAAACAGCACATCAGTGGCGAGATCGTTTTAGACCGTAAGCTTTTGGGCTCGGCCTACGAACTTGCCTGGGACGCGGTCGCCCGCTAAAAAAAATTTGCCGCATTGGTTAAATGAACATTCGGTTATCTTGAGGAGCAAGAGCATGAAGAACGAAAAATGGAACGCGGAAAATATCCCCGACCAGTCCGGCCGGATCGCTATCGTAACGGGGTCCAGCAGCGGTATCGGTTTTGAAGCCGCACGGGTTTTAGCCAACAAGAAGGCCACGGTTATTATTGCCGTGCGTAATTTGAAGAAGGGTTACGTTGCAGTGGAAAAGATCCGCGCGCAGAATTCTGACGCTAAAGTCGAAGTTATGCAGTTGGATCTGGCCGATCTTTCGTCGGTCGAAGAGTTCGCGACCGAGTTCGCCGGAAAATATTCGCGGCTGGATCTGTTGATCAACAACGCTGGCGTAATGATCCCGCCTTACTCCAAAACCGTGAATGGATTTGAACTTCAATTCGGCACGAATCATTTGGGCCACTTTGCCCTGACCGCTCGCCTGCTGCCAATTTTGAATCAGACCGCAGGGGCGCGGATCGTGAATGTTTCCAGCGGTGCCCACAAGCAAGGCAAGCTTGATTTCGACGACCTCAATTGGGAAAAGCGAAAATATTCCGCGTGGCGTGCCTATGGCGCCAGCAAGATCGCCAATCTTTATTTCACCTACGAATTGGATCGGAAGTTGAAGGCGAATGGCAGCAAGACGATCGTCACCGCCGCGCATCCCGGCTGGACGGCCACCGAACTGCAGCGTCATACCGGCGTGGTCGAGGCGTTGAACAGCGTGTTTGCGCAAGGTATTAGTATGGGCGCCTTGCCGACCCTGCGCGCGGCGGTCGAACCCGGATTGAAGGGCGGCGAATACTTTGGCCCCAACGGCTTTATGGAGATGCGGGGCAATCCGGTGCCGGTTCCATCCAACGCGTTGTCTCACGACGGATCGATCGCCCGGCAGCTTTGGGAATATTCGTTGGACGCGACCGGGGTCCGTTTCCCGCTCGGGCAAATGGCCGCGAGTGCTGCGTAGTTAAGTTTGGGGGGTTGCGCAAGCGTTCGTAGCCCCGCCTTTAGGCGGAATCGTTCCCGACATGCTCGATCAATTTTGCGAGAGTTGTAGGTCACGGTTCCGCCCAAAGGCGGGGGTTACGAACGCTTGTGGATTTTCACTGCGAAGCTATGGGCATCAAACTCTCACACCGAGCGTGGTTCGATTTTAGGAGCTTTGAATCTTGCCTTCTCGCCAATTCCCCCGCCTGCGCTTGTCGTTTAGCCACTTCTCAAAGTAAATTTAACCTTGGTTTCATTTCTCTAATTTTGCCGGACGGTAAACACAACCTTGAAGAAAAGTTCATTACCATTTGTCATTATCGGCGCGGTCCTTTTGATCTCGATCGGGGTCAGCATCTGGTTGTTCAACCAGGGCCCGGCGGCCGACAGCAATACCAATACCTCCAAGACGACGCCAACCCCGAGCGGGCCGATACCGCCGGGCGCCGAGCCGGCCCATACCAAGGGCAGCGCGGCAGCCAAGGTGACGCTCGAAGAATTCGGTGATTTTCAATGCCCGCCCTGCGGCCTGCTGCATCCGGACATTAAGAAGATCGAGGCGGAGTACGGCGATCGGATCTTTTTCACCTTCCGCAATAACCCGTTAAGCCGCATTCATCAATATGCGTATGACGCCGCCCGCGCGGCCGAAGCCGCCGGGATGCAGGGTAAGTATTGGGAGATGCACGACAAGCTTTATACCAATCAGGGAACCTGGTCGGTGGCGGCGAATCCGCGCGCCGAGTTCGAGAATTACGCCAGCCTGATCGGGTTGAATGTGGACCAGTTCCGCAACGACATGATCGGGCAAATGACCAGTTCGCGCGTTTCGCTGGATATGCAGCGGGCCACCGCGATGGGTGTGACCGGGACGCCGACGGTCTTCTTGAACGGCAAGCAACTTTCTGCCGAAGACACGAATGCCGAACGCATGCGCGTTTTGATCAACGAAGCGTTGAAGAAATAGCCCGCATGAAAAGACCCGCAAATTATAAGAACGCAAACTCGGGCCCTCGCCTGGGGATCTTCTATCCGTTGATCGTAGTCGTGTCGCTGGTTGGTTTATTCGACGCGCTTTTTTTGACGGTAAAGCACTTCCGGCACGAGGTAGTGCGCTGTACCGTAACGGGCGGTTGCGAAGAGGTGTTAAACAGCGCCTATGCGTCAATCGGTCCGATCCCGTTGGCCGCGGTGGGATTATTGGCCTACTTCACGGTATTCAGTTTAGCTTTAATGATCTGTTTTGGTTATGCGCGGCTGCGGGCGCATCTGTTGGGCCTGATCGTACTGATGTCGTTAATGACCGGCTTTTTGATGTATGTGCAGGCCTTCGTATTGAAACACTATTGCCAATATTGCCTACTGTCGGCGGCGGTGACGATCTCGTGCCTTTTACTGGTGATCGGAGCTCGGATCCAAAACCGTTCATCCGCGTAAATGATCTGAATTAACCTGAGCGTCTCTTTGCTTGGTTTCGGCCTACCTACTAAAAATACCCACTTCCGCGCGATCCAAACTCTCGATCAACGTGAGATGTCCTGAACGGGATCTAGATCCTCAAACAGTGTCATCGCAATTCCGTCTAGCCAAGGGCGGCTAGGCTCCAAGTCCTTCGCAGGTTACCTAACCGTTAATATTTTTGCGACGGCTAATTACTGGACCAAAAAACGTGGACCAAAAAACGTTGACAATTTAATCCCGTGGGTATATAAGCTGGTCCACATTACGCAACCGTCACTCGCCGCCGCATCTGCCCCGGGCGGCGCCGAAAAAGTATTTTGGGCTTCCCTGCCGAGGTGAGGTCGAGCACTTCAGTTTACTCGACTCGACATCGCGGTCCCTCAAACCTGGTCAAACTGGAGGACATTACTATGCGAAAATTGAAGCTTATTTCACTGGGGCTCATTGTCGTTGGGCTGCTGGCGATCAACGCCGAGGTATACGCTCATGACTGGGGGTTGTGGTGCTGGCATAAGGGCCGAACGTTGGGCGTCTGGGTTTACGGGACCAACACAGTCGAAGCGAACGCCGCGCTCAACGACTGGGATTCCCATACCAACTTAAGTTTACCGCGGAGATCTTCCCATACCGACATCAGCGTATTCGGTGGCAATTTCGGCAATACCGGCTGGTGGGGTCTGGCCTCGATCGAGGATTACTCCTATGACTGGTGGCATCATTTCTGGTGGTGCCGAATCGAACATGCTCACGCGCGCTACAACTCGTATTACGGAGGTTCCACCAACGATATCCGCGGTGTTTTCTGCCAGGAGATCGGTCATACGTTCGGCCTAGGTCACAGTAATGATGGCTGCATGGGCAAAGGTTATTACAACAACCTGAACGATACGGTCTCGCACAACTGGTCAGACATCAACGCTAAATTCTGAGTTGGGAAGGTTACTATTGCGCCCCCACTGGGTTCTTTGCGCTACGGTGCGGGACGCGATCGGGATACGAGATCACAGGAGAATGAGCATGAAAATCGAAAGAATATTGATCGGAGCGATCGTAGTCTTAGCGATCGCGTTGTTCGCCCAGATGGGGTTTCGCTCAAATGAGACGGCGCCCCGGCTGTTTGCCAGTTGGCGGCATTTTCCCAAGTCGGAGGACGAAGCCAAAAAGCTTTCAAGCCATATCGTCATGGGCAAAGTCGAACGAATTGAACCGGGTAAATTACAACCAAAGGACGGCGAGAAATTTGAAGAAGACGTGAGCCTGCCTGCCGAACTGGTTACGATCCGCGTCCAGGGCAACTTTATGGGCGCAAAAGTAGAAACCATTAATCTGTTCCACACCGGAACTGGTGACTCGCCCTATGGTCGTCCAGCGCCCAAAGGCGACCCGCCGCCAAAACCTGATAAAGGCGCGTTGACGGAACGACAACGTCCACCGCAGCCGAGCGCGGAAGAAAGCCGCCCGATCATCCTTTCGGACGATCCGGGGTACAAGGAAGGCGAGACCTATCTATTGTTCTTGATGGACGGTCCAGAGTTAACGATCAACGGCAAAACGGTCAAGACGATGGCCGTGATCTCGCCCGAGGGTCGCTACCTGGTTGGATCGGGGGGAACGCTCGAACCGATCTCGCACCGCGAAGGATTTGCGCAACGATATCGCGGGCGTAGTGCAAAAGAAGTGGGTGCCGCACTTAGCAAATGAACTGACCGGTGAATAGTCGGCCCGGCCGCGTGCGATCTGCGAATGAGAGCGCGTCCGGCGGGCCGACCAACGCCGGTGATCGCGTTCATTGATCTGGCGTCGCGGACGGTCGCAACGTGTAAGAATTTCTGACCGGCGGTTTAGACTAAGTAGGCGCCCTCGCCATTCATCCGAAGTTCGCCGTCTTCGACCAACTTATCAAGATGGGCTAGGGTGGCACGTCCCGCCCATTCTAGCGCGCGAGGATGCACGTCCGTATAAACCCGCTCGACGATCGCAGGGATAGTACTCAAGCCGTCACGGACGGCAGCCAAAATATTCGTTTCGCGTTCCAAACGATGGGAAATGTATTCGGCGATCTTGGTCCGCGGAGCGCCGATCGCGGGACCGTGCGCGCCAAAGAGAACGCTCAGCGTCGGCAGATCACTAATCCGCTGCAGCGACGCCAGATAGTCGCGCATGTTCCCTTCCGGCGGATCGATCAACACCGAGCCCAGCCCAATAATATTGTCGCCGGTCAAAAGTGCGCCCGTTGCTTCGTGGTAAAAGCACAGGTGTCCCCGCGCGTGACCAGGCGTATGCATCACTAGCAAATTGATGTCCGGTACGTAACCAATTCCGGGCAATTCGATCACATCGTCGTCGCTAATGATCCGTTCGACTTCGATCGTTCCACGAAGCGCGTCGGCGGTTAGCTGGTGCGCCGCGACTTTAACCTGGCCGCCGAGGTGTTCGATCAACGCATTAACGCCGCCGATGTGGTCGGGGTGCAGATGGGTCAGGATGATCTCGCGCACGGTGCGTCCGTCGGCGATCAACTCATCGACACAGGCGGCCAGTGCGGCTTGCTCTTCGGGTTCGGGCGAGGCCGGATCCACGACCACAAACTCGCGGCCGCCGATCAGATAACAATTCGTGTGGGTGGCCGGCGGCTTGGTCGGCGTCCGCACGGGGAAACAGATAAAGCCGGGCCGGAACTCGATGCGACGTACCGCGTTACGATGCGCCTGCGGAATAGCCAAGAATCGTTCGGTCAATCCTTCATCCAGACCCGACGCAACCATGCGCAGGCCGTGCAGGACCGGCGGGGCGCACAGCATTTCCGCGCGTTCCCATTTGCCTACCGCATCCTTGGCGGCGATCCATTCGCCGTGGGCCAATTCGCCCGCGTCCACTTGCGGTTGTTGTTTGACGGGACAATTGGCCAGAAAGAAACAGGTGTCGAACCGACGCGGGCTGAACGGCGGTGTGACCCAACGCCCAACAAACGTAAAATCGTCGGCGTAAAGCTCCAGGCCGTAGTGCTCCAATAACTGGGCGAAATTCATCCGGCCCGAAGTCAGGTCGTCCCGTACCGATTCCAACTGCCCCTTAGTTAAAGCCTGTCCGCGACGCGCCAGCAGAACCCCCGTCTCTTCCAACAACTCGCGCGCGGCGCAGGCGATCATCATCGCCATTTCGGGATCGTCACTGCCGTGGACCACAACATAACGGTCGGCGGCGTCCAACTGTCCGCCCGGAAACGCGTGATATCCGGCCATGAACGCCAACTTCTCCGAGCGCCACGCCCAGAATACTTCCGGATCCTTCGGGTCGGTCCCCGCGCGCAACAATATGACCGCCGCCGCGTCCTTCGGAACGGCCGGTTTCGCTTTTTCTGATGTAGTGGTTTGTGACATTTAAACTCTGGTTCCGTTAACAATGACTATTGGAATACTTACAGTTCGAATTTGCTGTGCTCTCAGAACTTAGCCACAGAGGTCACAGAGGGCACAGAGAGAATTTCGGAATTGGGGGTCATTGGGTGATTGAATCACTGGAGCCAAACTTCCACGCTAAACGATCGTCGGCGATTCCGAATCAACGTAAATACAATGACTCAATCGCCAAATGACCTAATTCCTCTCTGTGTCCTCTGTGAACTCTGTGGCTAATTTCTTAATCCCGATAGCGCTCGCCATCTTCCCCATTCCACGGATTGCCCTGCATGTGATATCCGCCTTCTTCCCAGAAACCCGCCTCGTCCTCGGCCAAAAAGCGGATCCCCTTGATCCACTTCGCCGATTTCCAAGCATAGAGCTGCGGCACGATCAGCCGCACCGGCCCGCCGTGATCGGCCGGGATCGTTTCGCCGTCATGCAAGTAAGCCAAGAGCGAATCTTCGTTCAGGAAATACTCAAGGGGTAAATTGGTGGTCCATCCGCTATCGTACGCCAACGCCTTCACAAAACGCGCCTCCGGTTTAACGCCCGCCCGCGCGGCGATCTCGCGCGCGGACACGCCGGTCCAAACATTACCCAAACGGGACCAACGCGTGACGCAGTGAAAATCCGCGAAGACCTTTACCGCCGGCAGCGCCTCGAATTCATCAAGCGAGAACTCCAACGGCGTCTCGACCAACCCGTCAACGGTGAATTGCCAGGTTTCAAGATCAACTTCGGGCGTTCCGTGGGCGTCCAGCACCGGCCACTTGCGTGTGCGCGATTGGCCGGGTGGAAGTCGCTGTTCCCGCCGGGTATCCGGACTAATGATCAGATCGGTTTCGGTGCGGTCTTCTGGACGCGGTGGTTCGCCCGTTTGATAAAGTGGGTCCTTGATTATTCTGCCGAGAAAACTCATGCGCCAAACTTAGCCACGATCCGGGCTATTTGTGGTGGGTGGACTTTTCCGCCAGATCCATCAATTCTTCCGGCATCCACTTGCCTACCGTCTTGGCGGTTTCGGCGCCGATGCCCTTGCTGCGGTCATGCCAATCACCGCGTGCGTCACCGCCCCGGGCAGCTTCGAAACCGTCGGTCTGCTCCATACTCAGGATGATCCCATCAGCGATCGCGGACCAATCCTTCTGTTGAATGCCGCGCAACACCAGCGGAAGACCGGCGGTCCAATCCTCTTCGGGCGCACGCGCATCCTGTTCCGGAATGGTCAAAAAATCAGGGGACGGAAGCGGCTTGCCGGAATTTTCCGAGACCAAGAGGTCACGGATCTCTTTCAACGGGGCATTGGGACGCTCGCGTCGCACGGCCTGTGCGCGCAAATATAATCCGGTTACGGTCGGTTGTTCGTTTCCCATGGAAGCCAGGTTCGGCGCCTCCTAAAAATTCGTAAAATAAACGTTAGCAGCGTTCAATAACCTTACACGGACGGCGTAATTTAGGCAACAAACCGGCCAGGCCGAAGCGGCGGGATTAGGGGTCGGGAGTCAGGGGTCGGGGAAAGCAGAAGAGCCCCGTCGCTACCGCACCGGGTTCAGACCTCACCTTCGACGTCCGCAAGATTCGCGCTCTGGCTGCTCACTGCTTACTGCTCACTGCTTACTGCTCACTGCTCACTGCCTACCGCTCACAGCTTACGGCTCACTCGTTTTCACTCGTTTTCACTCGTTTTCATTGACTTTACCGCGGAATTGATTTAGAAGCGCATAGACTTTTCCAATACAATTTGCAAACTCAAGAGGGAGTACCCCGGCTATGGCAATTTCTGAAAAGGTGTCCGTTCGCGACATTGTCGTGGGCGTCTTGCTGATCGTGATCTTCGTGGTCGCGATGTTGGTGGTTCGTAATATTTACCGGAATGAAGGGCTGAAACGTAATGCCGAGGTTTCGACCGACGCCGGAAACAACCCCAACCATGTAAGTGCCGATGTGAAGATACTTTCTATTGACCCGGTCAAGGGCGACATGACGTGTCGCGTCGAATTTACGCCCGAGGGTAATTTGGCCAAACCGGACGGCACGCTGGCCCGCGATCTAAAACTGTACACGAACAGTTCTAACGGCAAGCAAGAGCAGGATTTTGCCAAGGGCAAGCGGATGAACGCCGTCGAAACCGTAATTGGTTTGTACGACGGCATCTCGACCGATTACCCGTTCGATAGCCATAGCGCCTATCTGGAGTTGTACCTGACCGTGGCCCCGGAAAAGAAGCCCGACGCCGCCAAACCGGCCCCGGGCGCGGAACCGGCCGCCACCCCCGCGGCAACTCCGGCCGCGACGCCGGCCGCAGCGCCGACCGAGGGCGGAACCCCGGCGGAGCCTAAAAAAGACGACGCGGCGAAACCGGAAGAGGCCGACGATGACAACGATGTTGCCCTGGCGGTCGATCTTTTTGCTTCGGTCCCCGGCTTTAAGATCGAAGCGACAAAGACGAAAGAAAGCCAAGACGATTACGTGGGGATCGACATGAAGGTCTCGCGATCATCGACGGTGAAATTCTTCTCGGGCTTCGTAATGTTCTTGATGTGGGGCGCAACGCTGGCCGTTTTGTTTTTGGTGCTAAGCGTCATCCTGCGCGGCCGCAAGATCGAAGTCAGCATGTTTTCGTTCCTGGCGGCATTGATCTTTGCCTTGATCGCTGTACGTAATGCCCAACCCGCCGTTCCGCCGATCGGAACCCTGAGCGATTTCATGGCCTTCTTTTGGGCCGAGGTGATCTTGGCGCTCTGTCTTTTGTCCATCATTTTTGTTTGGCTGCTGCGGCCCGCGAAGTAGGCACCCATCCAATTGGATCGATATGTTTGGCCGAGCCTATCCCGCCACGTCTTTGGCGTTTCGGGATAGGCTCGGTTTTGCGATATGGAAAGGGTTCGGTATCATGGCGGCACGGCACCCCCGCCGATATCAGCTAGCGAAAACTTTGAATGCCAGAATCAATTTTTCCCAACGGTTCGTCGTCCGACGACTGTATTCCCTTTGGCGCGGACGATCTTTGTTCCGTTTGCGGTCGCCTGCGTGATGATGACGGCGCGGCGCTGGCTAGCCTGGACGAGAATCTACAGAACCTGATCCGCTCGAACGCCGCCGACGGCGAGATCGAACAGGTCTGCCGACGCTGTGTCGAATTGTTCGAACGCGCGCAGGTGCAATTGGAAACCGACGCGGCGGTGTTTGAGCAAGGCGGCCATGTGCTTTCGACCCCACTGCGCCTTGATACCGACGATCGGTTTACCGGTCGCGGCGTTACCATTGCTTTTTTGGATTCCGGATTCTACCCGCATGCCGATCTGACCACGCCGGTGAATCGGATCCTGGCCTATCACAACATCGCGGAAAAAGACGGCGACCACACGGCCTTGGACAAACCGAACGTAGCAAGTTGGCACGGCATGATGACGTCCGTCGTCGCCGCCGGCAATGGTTCGCTGTCCAACGGTTTTTATCGCGGTATCGCGCCCGAAGCAAATGTGGTTTTGATCAAATTGGCCAAAACCGGCCGGGTGTCGGAAAAGAATATTCAGGACGGGCTGGAATGGGTGCTGGCCCATCGCGAGCAGTACCAGATCAAGGTGGTAAATATTTCCGCCGGTGGAGATTTCGAGCAGCCGTATCTGCACAACGAGCTGTGCCGCGTCGTTGAGAGAGTAGTTAGTGCCGGGTTAGTGGTGGTCTGCGCGGTCGGAAACGCCGGCCACGCGCCGGGCCATCCGGTCTTGCCGCCAGCGGCGTCACCTTCGTCCATTGCGGTCGGTGGCTTAGACGATAACAATTCGCTGAATCGCACCCGTCGCGGAATGTATCGCTCGTCCTATGGGCCGACGATCGATGGATTACAAAAGCCCGAGGTGATCGCTCCCGGTATCTGGGTGCCGGCGCCGATCTTGCCCGACACGCCGACGTCAGAGCAAGCGATCCTGTTGGCTACGTTGGATAACACGCCGGATGACGAGATCCATACCGTGTTGGCGGCGCATCCGGGGGTGGACCAGGACCTTGATTCACAGCGCTTTATGCCGGTCTACTTTTTGCGGCAATTGATCACGCTGAAGATGCGCGAAGAAAACGTCATCACCCCGCATTACAAGTACGTCGATGGCACGTCATTCTCGGCGCCGATCGTTTCGTCCACCATCGCGTGTCTATTGGAAGCAAATCCGAAACTTGCCCCGCACCAGGTCAAGCGCATTTTGATCGACACGTCCGAGCGTCTGCCCGGTATCGAGATCGACCGCCAGGGCTGGGGCGTTATCAACCCGCGCCGCGCGGTCGAGCTGGCGCTGGCCACCAAGGGCAAACGCTAATTCGCCAAGATCATGCGATATTTCACGCCGCGCCAGCCGGTGTCCATCACTTCCACTACATAAAAACCTAACCGCTCGTATAACACGACCGCCGGGTTCGAGCGCAAGACGTATAGGGTTACGCCGAGGCCGCGAGCGCTTGCCTGCTTGAGCACATCGCGGATTACTTCCGAACCGATCCCTTTGCCCTGATGGGTTGGCATCAACTCGATCTGTTTTAAGATCAGTTGATCGTCGCGTTCGGTAACCACCAGCAGTCCGACCCGTTCTCCGTCGACCAGGATCATCTGGTACGGATCCGCCACCCATCGACGCTGCATTTCGGCCCGCCCCAGGCGATCGGTCCATCCGGGCAAATCATCTCTATAGGGCTGCATGTAAAGGCGATTCAGTTCGATCGCAAATTCAAGGTCATCGTTGGTGGCATTTCGAAGTTGATAAGTGGGTTGTGTAGTTTCCATTGCGAGTTTCCGGCAACCTCCCCCGTTGCCGTTTGGGGCCAAGTGAGTACGCAAGAATTTCCATCGTTATAATTCCGCACAACAGCTATGAAACCGGACCGTGAGGATTTTCTTCTCATTTGTCTGTTAAGGCAAGTTTGTTGCGCCGCGATCAGTCGGCCGCTTTGCGCGAAGCGCAAACAAGACTCCCCGCCTTGGCTAAGGGGGGGAAAGAGGCCGTACGGCCCCGGGGTTGGTTCGTTCTGTAAATGTTCTTTTGTCCGATTTAAGATCTTACAGAACTACCACCCCACGGCCGCAGTCCGGCTACCCAACACCCCTCCTCGATTGAGGAGGGGTGTCCGAAGGGCGGGGTCGTCGCAGGGGAGGGGAGTTCGGTGCCCCTAATTTTGTGCTTGCTTTTCGAGAAAGCATTTTCAGGCGGAACCTTCCTTGGTCAGAACCGGAACGACGGGTTCTTATCAGGATAGCAACGTGCACCGAGAGGCGATTCAGCTCGACCGCGAATGCGAGATCTTGGTTCATCGCACTTGAGTTTCGCGCGGAGATCCTCAGATCTCGACCTCACCCTCCAGGTAGAAAACGCAAGCGCCTTCCAATTCGACGCGGTCGCCGACGAGTCGGCAAATCACTTCTCCACCGCGCCGCGAAGCCTGAAACGCGCGGAACGCCGTCTGGCCCAGCCGTATCGCCCAATAGGGCGCCAACATGCAATGCGCCGCACCGGTAACTGGGTCTTCCGGGATGCCCTTGGCGGGGGCGAAGTAGCGGCTGACGAAGTCGTAGCCGCCGTCGCCCGGCGAGGTCACGATCACTCCCGGGCGATCCATCCGGGCGAGGGCGGCCATATCGGGAGCAAGTGCGCGCAGGACCGGCCCACTCTCAAGCACTGCCAGGTAGTTGAACTCGTTCGCAAAAACCTCGACCGGGACGACGCCCAATGCTTCCGCCAGCCCGGGCGGCCGCGAGACCCGTGCGGACGGCCGGGCCGGAAAATCCAGGACATAACCCGCACTAACCCGGCGGACGGTGAGGGGGCCACTCGCCGAGCGGAACACCACGCGCTCGCGTTCTGGCTGGAGCCGCTCCATTACTACCGCCGCGCTAGCTAGAGTGGCGTGGCCGCAAAGGGGCACCTCGGTGATCGGAGTGAACCAACGCAAACGATATTCCCCCTCTTCCGGGACCAGAAAAGCCGTCTCGGCCAGATTATTCTCGGCGGCAATGGCCTGCATCAAGTCATCGGCGGGAAAGTTATCCATCGGTATCACCGCTGCGGGGTTACCCGCGAAGCGGCGGGTGGTAAAGGCGTCAATTTGAAAGATCGGGGTGCGCATGGGGGATCCTCATTTTGAAAATTCTTTGACGAGATAGATCATCTGCCCGATATGGTGGTGAAAATGTACCGCGCAGCGCAAGTAGATGCCGAATCGATCTTTGACGTCATCTACTCCTTCGGCCTCGTATGTCTGCGTCAAGCTTTCATCTGTTTCGGCCCTAAGCGTCACAACGACCAGGTCCACGACCGCGTCAAGGCTTCTCAACACCTCTTCTTTCCCACGGAGGTTACTTTCCGTGAATTCCCGTTCACGCTCGCGCACATATCCGGTGTTTCCGATGTGGGTTCCAATGTAGTAATTCAAATTTCCGGTGATGTGAAGTACTAAATTACCAAAACTGTTTCCATACGGAAATGGCTTTGCCCAGAAGTTTTCTTCGGAGAGATCGTTAGCCAGAGATTGCACCCGCCGAGCAAAGTCTTCAAAGCAATGGACAAACCCATCGGCAACGGTTATTGATAGATCGCTCATGATTTCACCTCGCCCAAGTGGATCGTTAACCGCGTCTTCTCGATCTCGGGAGAATATCACGATTGGAGATCGCGCCGGCGATGATGTCCATTGCCGATGATATTGCTATACTCTGCCTTCGGTTCTTACATTTCCCGTCAGGAGAATTCCCGTGCGCATTGTCTCCCGCAAACCATTTTTGTTCGCATTCTTGTGGCTGTTCATTTTACCCAACAGTGTCCCGGCCCAGACGCGCGGCCAGGTTAACGAGGCGAAGACCGCGCGCTACTTCGCGACGATCCAGACGGACCCATTGCTACTGCTTCCGTTCCTGCGCAAGATGCCCAAGGGCGGCGATCTGCACAACCATTTCGGCGGCGGCATTTACGCGGAATCGTTTATCGATTGGGCGGTGAAGTCCAACCTCTGCATAGAAATGAGTACGTTATCCGTGTTTAAACCGGATGAGAATAAGCGGCCTTGTGTCGCGAAGCCGGCCGACATGAAACCGTCGGATCCGTCTCCCGCGCGGCGGTATGCTGCGGAAGCGTTGAAAGATCCGACGCTTTACAATCGGCTGGTCGATGCCTGGTCCATGCGCAATTGGCAGTTGTCGGGCCAAAGCGGCCACGATCATTTCTTCGATACGTTCGGTAAATCCGGCGCTGCGGGTTACGGACGCAGCGGCGAGATGCTAGCTGACGTGACGAATCTGGCCGCTAGTGAAGGGGTTTCGTATCTCGAACTAATGTCCACTCTTGATGGTTCGATCTCGCGCAATGCCGGTGCCGCGGCAGGTTGGAACGACGATCTTGCCGCCCTGCGGAGCAACCTCTTAGTTCACGGTGTTGACCAGGCCGTGTCGGCCAGCCACATCGCGCTCGACGATGGCGATAGAAGCTTTCGTACGCTCAATGGGTGCGGCACGCCGGGGGCGAAACCAGGCTGCTCGGTTAGGGTTCGCTTTATCTACCAAGTTCTCCGGGCCTTCTCGCCCGCCGAAGTCTTTGCCCAGATGTTGACCGGTTTTGAACTGGCCAGCGCGGATCCTCGAGTGGTGGGCCTGAATCTGGTCCAACCCGAAGATTCCTTTTTATCGATGCAGGATTTCAGTTTACATATGCGGATGCTCGGCTTTTTGCGTCAACAATATCCAAAAGTTCATTTGACGCTGCATGCTGGAGAACTGGCGGCCGGATTGGTCCGACCCGAAGGACTCCGCTTTCACATTCGCGAATCGGTCGAGATCGCCCGCGCTGATCGGATCGGTCATGGCGTGGACGTAATGCACGAAGATGATCCGATCGAACTGCTGCAGAAAATGGCGCAGCGCAATACCTTGGTCGAGATCTGTCTAACCAGCAACGATGTGATCCTCGGCGTGCGGGGGAAAGAGCATCCGTTGCGCTTGTATTTGAAGTATGGTGTGCCGGTGGCGCTGGCCAGCGATGATTTGGGGGTCTCGCGCTCCGACATGACGCACGAATACCTGCGCGCGGCGCTGGATCAAGGAATGAATTATTTGCAGCTAAAGATGATGGCCCGCAACAGCCTGTCCTATTCCTTCATTGCCGGATCTAACCTGTGGGCCGACGTTCGTAAGTTCGTACCGGTCAATCAATGCCTGGCGGGTTGGGACACTCCGGTATGCCGCAGTTTTCTGTCGATCAACGAAAAGGCAGCGCTCCAGATCGAGCTGGAAAAATCATTCACCGCGTTCGAGCGAAAGTACTAAAATTCGGGCTGCTCGAAACGCACATTCAACTAACAGTGAACCGTTATTATTATTCTGCCGAGCTCGACCAGTTTCTCGTTCAGTCACCAGCGGAAATTCTCGGAATTCTCACTGGCGAGAGCGGTTTCTCTGTCGAGCAGACGCAAGCGACCGCATGGCTAACCCAGATTGATTTACTGAAACGTGCGTTGCCGGGGCTTGTCGGTCGAATTTATTTTGAATACTCGATTCCGCGATTAGGTCGCAGAATCGATGTTGTTCTGATCGTCGCAAACGTAGTTTTTGTCCTCGAGTTCAAAGTTGGCGATGATCGTTTTACGGCTTATGCTGTAGATCAAGTATGGGATTACGCGCTTGATCTAAAAAATTTCCATGAGACCAGTCACGAACCCGTCGTAGCCCCGATTTTAATTGCTACGGAGGCTCGGGCACGAATCGGCAATGTCCCGTTGGTCAGAGATGTTGACAGCTTGGTCTCGCCGCCTCTACAAGCAAATGCAGACGGAATAAGGCAATCAATTGATGCGGTACTCGCGTTCGTTCAATCCGACGTTAGCGACAATATTGACCCGAATGCATGGGATGGGGGGCGCTACGCGCCAACCCCCACCATAATCGAGGCAGCAACGGCCTTGTATGGTCATCATTCTGTTGCCGAACTTTCGCGTGCAGATGCATCCGCCCGAAACCTGCGGGAAACCGCGACCGCCATCCGATCAGTCATTTCACGCTCGCAATCCGCAAACGAAAAATCGATCTGCTTTGTCACCGGCGTACCAGGAGCCGGTAAAACTTTGGTCGGCCTCGACATAGCGGCGCAACGCACCGAGGATTTACATGATCCGAGAAGCGTTTTTCTTTCCGGTAACGGCCCGCTAGTGGAAATTTTACAGGAAGCACTTACTCGGGATCAGGTTTCTCGTGAGCGAGAACGAGGCCGGCGTGTAACCAAAACTGAAGCTCGGCGGAGCGTAAAGAAATTCATTCAAATCGTTCATCACTACCGCGATGAATATTTGAAGGATGATCGTCCCCCTTACGACCACGTCGCTATCTTTGACGAGGCTCAGCGGGCCTGGAACCTAGCCGAAACCGCAAGCTTCATGAAGCGAAAAAAAGGTCGACCACATTTCAAGCAATCGGAATCGGAATTCTTGATCTCCTGTCTCGATCGACATCCTGATTGGGCCGTCATCGTTTGCCTCATAGGAGGGGGTCAGGAAATCAATCGGGGTGAAGCCGGGATCGGTGAGTGGATCGAGTCGATCAACCGAGCATTTAGACACTGGAATGTCTATATTTCTCCTCGTCTTACGGACTCCGAGTATGCGGCCGTACGTTCCCTGAATCAAATCGTAACCGAAAACCGAGTGGTGACGGATGACCGACTTCACCTTGGGGTTTCAATGCGATCGTTTCGCGCGGAAAATGTTTCCGCGTTCGTGAAGGCGATTCTCGACCTAGAATTAGACGAAGCTACGGATCTCTACGCTACGATTAAGGATAAATATCCGCTCGTGCTTACAAGAGACCTAAACGCTGCAAAGGATTGGCTCCGCGCGAAAGCGCGTGGTGGCGAGCGGTATGGAATCTTGGCATCCTCCAGCGCCGAACGATTAAAAGCAAAGGGGCTTAATGTGAAAGCGCCGATGAACCCCGTACACTGGTTCCTCGAGGGGAAAGAGGACGTGCGGTCGTCGTACTTCCTCGAAGATGTGGCGACCGAATTTCATTGCCAAGGGCTCGAACTAGATTGGACATGCGTCGCTTGGGACGCAGATCTTCGTTACTCACATTCAAATTGGCAAACATACTCGTTTCGGAGTGCAAGCTGGCAAAATGTAAATAAACCCGAGCGCAAGCAATTCTTAAAGAATGCGTACCGAGTCTTGCTGACAAGAGCGCGACAAGGGATGGTAATTGTGGTCCCAACCGGAGAGAACGCCGACGCCACTAGAAAACCCGCCTATTATGACGAGACCTACGAATATCTAAAGCACGTTGGGCTTGAAATTCTTTAGACCACGGTGCGAATTGCGCGGGAGCAGTCGGGTAAACCCTAGAGGACCGCTTTACCTTCCTAAACCGCGGTTGGTCACATCCCGTTTCCCATCGCGACCGAATTGCCGGTAATATTCCCCGTTCGAAAGTCTTTCCATTCTGGCAGCTAGGTATTCCTGAACATGAGATCCGTTCTTTTCTTTTCGTTATTGGCATTAGTTTATGCGGCACCCTTGGCTGCTCAATCTGGCAAGTACGATCGTGATACCAATCAACCGGTGGACCAGGATTACACGCGAAAGATCAAGGAATACACCACACGGCCGGAATTCAATTCGCCGCTGACCGATTATCTACCGGCTTCGCAGAATGTCCCTACGCCAAAAATAGTATTGGGCGACATTGCCGGCGCGCCAAATATTCTGCCCTACACGGCCGAGGTGAATCGCTATTTCCGCTTACTGGAGAAAGCCAGCCCGCGCGTCCGTGTTTTCAGCATCGGCACCAGCGAAGAAGGCCGCGAGATGATCGCCGTCGCCGTTTCATCGGAAGTAAACCTGGCCAAATTGGACGCGAACCGCGCCAACCTTTCCAAACTGGCCGATCCGCGCACCATCAGCCTGAATGACGAAGAGGCCGGCCGTCTGGCCGATACTTCGGTGCCCGTCTATTACATCACCGGCGCGATCCATTCCACCGAGACCGGATCGCCCACCGCGTTAATGGAGTTGGCCTATCGCCTGACGGTGGATGACAGCCCCTATATTCGCTCGATTCGCGAAGGGGTGGTCACCCTGATCACGCCGATCGTAGAAGTCGATGGCCGCGACCGCATGGTTGATATCTATCGTTGGCACGTCGCCCATCCGGGGCAACAATATCCGCCGCTGCTCTATTGGGGCCATTACGTCGCCCACGATAACAACCGGGACTCGATGGCGCTGACATTGAAGCTGACCCGGAATGTGCTGCAGACCTTTACCGGTTGGCACGCACAGGTGCTGCACGACCTGCATGAATCGGTGCCCTATCTTTACGACAACACGGTCGGGGATGAACCGTACAACGCGTGGTTGGATCCGATCCTGACCAACGAATGGCAGATCATTGGCTGGAATAATGTTTCCGAGATGACCAAGTTCGGCATGCCCGGGGTTTTCACTCACGGCAATTTCGATACCTGGTCCCCCAGCTATTTGATGTTTATTGCGGCCTCGCACAACGGCATCAGCCGGCTGTACGAGACGTTCGGCAAT
>JBDSEC010000661.1:0-7134 GCA_039920205.1 Pyrinomonadaceae bacterium | reverse complement strand
TTGAAGCGTCTGGAGAATACAAAGTCATGATGGGCCAAGAAAGGGCGCTAATTTCTTCAGCCTCCTTCTAGGAGGCTTTCCCGAAGGGCGATTTGCCCCGCCGTTAACGGCGGGGTTGGCTCTATCGGCATCCAAAGGGCGTTTTAACGTCCTTCCAACCGGCGCTTTAGCAACCGCCCGGGTCGGGTCTGTCGGCTAAAGCCGGAAACAGATAAGGGCGTTGAAACGTCCTTTGGTATTGTGGGTGACGGACCCCGTCGTTAACGACGGGGCAAATCGCCGCGAAGCGCGGAAAGCCGGCTGAACCCGGCTAAAAGAAGCCGCCGGGAAATTTCGTCCTCAGCGATATCCAGGGCGTGACGGGTTTTCTAGAGCATCAACTCCTTTCTCGGTGACTCTCACTTTTAATTGCACCCTCGTAGGATGGACTTCCGACCGGTATAGCCCGGAATCACCCTCGCCTGGTATATTCCTCGACGAAAACCGATTCCGCCGACAACGCCATCGAACACTGATCAATACGTAACCTGAATGAAAAACATGACCGCAACGCCAATTAAGTTCATCCTTTGCCTTTCTTTATTCTTGTCCACCATTTCTTGGACTGGTTCCCGGTCCAATGCGGCCGCGCCGTCGCGCGCAAAGGTTGCGCGCACCCTGGTGGTTTCCCTGGATGGGTTGGATTTTCGCTATCTCAAGAACGCCGACGAATACGGATTGAAGATACCCAATCTTCGGCGGTTAATGGCCAACGGGATTAGTGCCGGGGTTTATGGAACGTTTCCATCGCTGACGTATCCGGCCCACACCACGATCATTACCGGAGTTGAACCCGACCGGCATGGCATCTATGGCAATGGTCCGATCGAACCCCTGGATCGACCGACCGGCGACCTGATCTTCTATGCAAGTAACATAAAGGCAGACACGCTTTGGGACGCGGCGCGCCGGAAGGGGCTTTCCGTGGGGTCGGTATCGTGGCCGATCAGTTTGGGCGCAGGCGACTTCAATCTTCCGGAGATCTTCAAGGGCGGTAACCGCGCGCTACAAAATCTCGCGCTGACCAAAATACTGACCCGGCCCAAGGGCCTGGTGGATGAAGTCACGAAACACGACAGTGCGCTGTACGCACAGATGACGGCCGACGAACAGGATGATCTGCGCTCGCGATTTGCCGAGTACATCATCGAATTCAAACGGCCAGAGTTGATGCTGGTCCATCTATTCGACTTCGACCACTTCCAGCACGATGTCGGTCCGTTCGAGCCGGAATCGATCGCGATCTTGGAGAAGTTGGATGGTTACTTGGGTCGAATGTTGGCCGCGGCGGAGCGCGCCGGAACGCTGGACCAGACTACGGTATTCGTCGTTAGCGACCATGGGTTTTTGCCGATCAAGTGGCAGATAAATCCCGGGGTAGCGTTGGTTCGGGCCGGCTTGATCACGATTCGGGACGACCGCGATGCCAAAGGGAAGGTGCGCACGGTGGTGACGGACTGGAAAGTAATGCCGTTCGTAACTGCCGCCTCTTGTGCCTTGATCTTAAAAGACCCCAATGATCACGCGTCGGCGCGCAAAGCGTTGGATGCCATGCGGGAACTCGAAACTGAGGATGGCCGGCAAACGCCGGGTCGGGCGGACGGCCTATTTACGATCCTAACCCCACCGCAGATACGCGCGCGCCATTCGAACACCCGCGCGGCATTGATGCTCGAGGCGAACGAAGGTTATACCTTCGGAACGAATCTGAGCGGCGCCGTAACCGTCGAGTCGAAACAACACGGACAACACGGGTACTTTCCCGAACGATACGAGGCCAGTTTCGTCGCGTCGGGTGCTGGAGTGTCCCGTCGTGGCGTGCGGTCACAAATTCGCATGGTTCAGATCGGACCGACGATTGCCCACGTGTTGAATATGAAGTTACGTGACGCCCGGGCTGCGCCGGTGTCATTAAAATAGCGTGACTAGGCCTATTCCTTATCCGTCGACGGGCCCAGAGCGACGACGCGAAATCGGTCGATCAAGTTTTGTTCTCCCGCACCACTGCGCGGCCGGCGAAAACCGCGGTGCAGCCGGATCTCTAATCCCGGAGCTAGTTCGATCCATTCCGTGCCGGCGGCTCGTTGAGCAGAATCGAGCGCGAGTTTGACCAATGGCCGCGGTGTAGTTGCGGGGCTGAAAAGCGACACCGGACGCGGCGATGATCGATCAGTCGCGATCGGCAGCGGTTCGTTGCGCTGTGCCTGGCTGCCGCTGATCGCGGCGGGCTGTCCGTTGATGAATTGCTCCAATGCGGTCAGGTCCAAAAGGGCCAGGAATTCGCGGGTTTTGGCGAGCGACCAGTAATCGGCCAACAGTATTTTAACGGCCACCACTCGAAGCAGGTTCCCGTAGTTGTAAATGAAATCGGTCCCGTCTTGTCGCGTCGGTTCACCTAAAAGTCCTTCACCCAAGTAATGCCGCGCAATGCGCGAATTTACCGACAATGGTAAATTCCCGCGCGCTGAACGTTCGGGCCGAAGTTTTAGCAACCGATTCGCCGCGGCCACCAATTTTTCGCTGCCGATCAGGTCACGCGCCCGGTACTTTTCAAATTCATCCATGGCGGGAATATAAGTTTGACGATTTCGGTTGTCAATGATCAGGGAAGTAGACAGTAGAACAACCAGTAGCATTCGATCAGTCAATATTGTTTTTGCAAATGATCGCAATTGTTTGAATCGATCAGACTTCCATTCGGTATTAACAACCGTCTACCTTTCCCGACCGAACCAACCCGGCGCTGCGCGCCCACCGGTCTTTAGCCAAGACGGGAGAGTCTTGTCTGCGCTTTGCGCAAAGCCGAAGCGCTTCAACCTCTTGGGAAACCTTGGCAATTTTGGTATCTTGACTCGCCCTTTATTAACTTAGCTTCCTCGAACTCGAACCGTTAACTCAAACGCGGAGGAATGATCTCATGACTTCAATTGCTAATACGTTGGATTGCCGGCTTCTGTGCGCCAGCGTCTGCGCCTATTCGATCGACCAAAACGGCAAGTTCAACAAGAACGACAGCCAGCCCTATTTTGACGCCGTCGGTTGGGCCAATACACCGGTGCCTTTCGTCTCGGGCCTACTGAACATTGACGCCGTATTGGTCGGAACCGTACAGGCCGCCGGGCCGCTGAAAACGCCGGCGGTGGTGATCGCGTTTCGCGGCACCATCCCGCCGACTTATCCGCCCACACCTCAGGAATTCCTTGATTGGCTAAACGACTTTAACGGCGATCCAATGACGGCGCCGGGCATCTTCGGCAAAGTTCATAGCGGGTTTTGGAAATCGCTGATGGGTTTGTGGCCCAAATTATGGGCCGAGGCGCAAAAGCAGATGAAGGCCAGTGGGCAGAATCTGCCGCTGTATATCACGGGACACAGTAAGGGCGGTGGTTTGGCCAGTTTGGCCGCGGCTCAGGCCAACAATAATGCGAAGGTAAAGCCTACGGCGGTTTACACGTTCGCGTCGCCCATGTGCGGAGATGTGGATTGGGCGATCGGATACGGCCTAATGGGCATTCCCGATACGCGCTGGGAATTTACCGATGATCTGGTACCGCATCTACCGCCCAGCCCGATCATCGCCGATCTGTTCGAGGCTTTCCCGTGGATCGGGCCTTACTTCAAGAAGGTCGCTAAATGGGACTACACCAGTGTTGGTACTCTGAAATTCATTGATTGGGCGGGCAATGTCGAGGGGCCGTCGTTGACCTTAGACTGGCGCCGATTCATGAGCTTGATGGAACTGTTCGGGGAATTGAACTTTGCTCAGATCGCCGCGGACCATATGTCCAAATGCAGCGGTGGCTATATGACCTATGTCTGCCCGACGGGCGTTTGTCCGATCAAAGCTGACGTCGCCGTACCGCTGGCGGACATCCCGGGCGAGTCAGCGCTCCAACGCTGGCGACGCGAACGGTCGCGCCAAATTGCAGGATAGAGGTCAGAGGTCAGAGGTTAGAGATAGGATGTCAGACGGAACATCAGGCACAGGCACCCAACTGACCTCTAGCCTCTAACCTCCGACCTCTATTCGGCGCGATCGCCGCCGATGTGATAAAACGTCAGGCGCATTTCAAACCGACGGCGAAGGTGGATCCGCGACTTTGTCTGAATTCAAACCAGGATCATCTGCTACCGAGCGCGGTCGTTTGTTGATCGTGCTCGGCGTCGGATTTGGCCTGGCCGTTACCATCGGCAACACCATCGCGGCGGGGATCTTGCGCACGCCCGGGCAGATCGCCGAACAGCTTCCTTCGCCGTGGCTTTTTCTGACGATCTGGCTGATCGGCGGCGCCTATGCGTTCTTGGGCGCGATCTCGATCGCCGAATTGGGTACTACGTTTCCGCGGTCCGGTGGTCAGTATGTTTTCGCGCGACGCGCGCTGGGCGAATATGCTGGTTTTGTCGTCGGTTGGAGCGATTGGCTTTCGACGTGCGGCTCGACCGCCGCGGCGGCGATCGTGGTGGGCGAGTTTTCAGTGGCATTATTTCCGCGCGCTGCCGGTTACGGGCAAAGTATAGCGCTGGCGGTCACTTTGATCTTCGCGGCGCTGCAATGGCGCGGCGTGGTCTGGGGCAGTGTGGCCCAGAACCTCACCAGTTTGTTAAAAGCCGCGGCCTTTGCGGTCTTGATATTTGCCTGCTTCTGGCTCGGGGGCGGTGGGACCAGCGATGGCGTTGCCGCACCGATCCCGGCGGGTTGGCCACTATTGGCGGCGATCGTGGTCGCGCTGCAAGCGGTGATCTACACCTACGACGGTTGGGCCGGTGTGGTCTATTTTTCGGAAGAGGTGCAGGAACCAAACCGGAATATTCCGCGTTCACTTTTCGGCGGAGTCTTGGCGATCACGGCCATTTACTTGTTGGTAAACGGGGCACTTCTCTATGTCTTGCCCATCTCGCAGATCGCCGGTAAGGAGTTTGCCGCGGGGGTCGCGGCGCAGGCAATATTTGGAAGCAACGGTGACACGATCTTTCGCGTGATCACGATCGTTTCGTTGCTTAGCGGCATCAATGCCTATCATCTCATGGCCAGCCGCGTATTGTTTGCGATGAGCCGCGACCGATTGGTCGCCCGTTCGATCGCGCAAGTGAACCCGGGCGGTACACCTACTGCAGCACTGTTGCTGGGAACCGTCGTCGCCGTGCTCTTTATTGTTCTGGCGAATACTTTCAGCCGGGTTATTTCGGTTCTGGCCTTCTTTTTTATCGCGAATTACACCTTGTCGTTTATCTCACTGTTTGTGCTGCGGAGCAGAAAGGTCAACTTAACCGTTGGATCGTATCGTGCCTGGGGATACCCGTTCACTACGGGAATCTCGCTGCTTGGTTCGGTAGCATTTCTGTGCGGGGCAGTGATCGCCGACACTACCAACAGCGTTTATGCACTGGTAATATTGGCGGCTAGCGCTCCGATCTTCTATTTGCAGCGCCGGCTGCGTGGTCCGGTTGACGAAGTGGCATGAGTTTCAAGGATTTCACATTTGAGCCGGACCTGGCCCGGGCGGGAACGCTGCCCGCGGATTGGTATTTCGCACCGGATATCTTAGAGGCCGAGTTCAAGCATATTTTTGGCCGGACCTGGCAATTGGCCGGACCCGCGAAACAGGTTGCGGAACCTGGTAGCTACTTTACCGCGATCATTGGACGCGAACCCGTGGTTGTAGCGCGGGGCCTGGCGGGCGAACTGCGGGCTTTTTCGAACGTCTGCCGGCATCGGGCCGGTCCGGTGGCTACCGGAGCCGGGACGAGCCGCCATCTCCGGTGCGGGTATCACGGTTGGACCTATGGTTTGGACGGCCAGCTACTGGCCGCGCCGGAATTTGATGGCGTCCAAGAGTGGTGTAAGGAGGACAACAGTTTGCCGACGTTCCGGGTTGAATTGTGGAAGGATCTGGTGTTCGTGAACTTGAGTCCGATCGGCGCGACGCTCTCTGACACTTTCGCGGAATTGAGCCAGACCGTTACCCACGATCTGAGGTCCACTAATCCCGTCGCGCGCAAAGATTGGTTCGTGGATTGTAATTGGAAAGTTTACGTCGATAACTATTTGGAGGGTTATCACATTCCCGTGGTCCACCCTGGCCTGAATCGCGAGATAGACTACGCCAAGTACCGTACCGAAGTCCGCGGGATATTTTCGCTGCAACATTCGCCGCTAAAACCAACCAAAGATCCACGTATTCGAACGGACGAAAATTCCACTGACGCCGAAGCCCAGTTTTTCTGGATCTATCCGAACCTGATGCTGAATGTTTATCCGGACAACTATTCGACCAACCTGATCGTTCCCTTGGGACCAGAGCGGACGCTAACCGTATTCGAGTGGTTTTTCCGGGACCCCGAATCCCCAGAAACGCAGAAAAACGTTCAAGATACCATTGCTTTCAGTGACGAGATCCAGTTGGAGGATATTTCGATCTGCGAAGCCGTCCAGCGGGGATTGCGTTCGGCGACCTATCGGTCGGGCCGTTATTCCGTAAAGCGCGAGAACGGAGTACACCATTTCCACGGACTTATATACGATTACCTCACTAACTCGCTCACAAACGAACTGCCGTCAAATTCGGATTGAAACCTGTTATGTCGTTGCATCCATTGCACTTAGACCACCGATTAAAGAGAAATATAACGTTTGGCACGAAATCTGCTGCATTCAGTCCCGAGAGGTTGATATGTACGATTTCATTACCTGGGTTATTGAGTACAGCGAGGACGATCCTTTGGCGGGTGTCCTGTTCGTGGCGTTGCTGCCCTTTTTGCTGTTGGTGAAATTGGTCTTGCGTTTCAGCGAGTTGATCGGTGGGCTTCGCCGCCGGCGCTACGCGATTACGTTGGTGCCAATTCCCCCGAATGGTGGCGACCGCCTGAATGTCTGACCCGATTCGGGTGGGTCAACTTGATCTCTCCGAAACGTGCGTCAGGCATTTCTGTGTGCGACGATAACCAAAGTTCGATTCAAAAAATAGCTAGTTTACCAACCCTTAAATCCTGTACAATCGCCTGGCTAGCCCCATTCCCCGACGAATCGAGGTGCCGAACTTGTCTGAACAATTGGACGATGACCAACAGCCTAGTTGGGAAGAGCGTCGGTCCCAT
>JBDSEC010000660.1:0-11098 GCA_039920205.1 Pyrinomonadaceae bacterium | reverse complement strand
GGGGTCGCCGTTCTGGTCCTGCTCGGTCCGAACGCTGCCGTCGGCCAAAAAGGTCACCTGCGCTGCGCGTGACGATTCGATCGTCACCGACTGGCCCTGACGGTCGATGGCCATCCGGTCGGCCGCTTCTAATCGCGCCGTCAGGTCATCCAACGCCCGCTGACGGTTGCGGGTTGACGAACCGCGGACCGCCGCTTCGGCGGCCGTACGGGGGTCGTCGCTGCGCGATACATCCAAAGCAAAGGTACCGGTCAAGGCATTGCGGCCGTATGCACCCTGATTGTAGGGACCGGTCTTGATCGGCCCGCTACTGGAATAATTCCCGCTATCGTTCCAATTCCAATTGAGGTTGTAGGCGGCGGCCAATTGGTCCAATTCATAACGCAGATCGGCCCAACTATTCTCGGTCTGCGTACCCAAACGATTCTGGCGGATGATGTTGTCGATGCCCATCGCCTGATTCAATACATCGCGGGCTTTCGTTGCGGTGGCCCGGCGGGCATTCCAATCGTCGCGCAAAAGTATGATCGAACGTTGCAGGTCACTGACGTCGGATCGCATCTGATCCGACGTAACATTTCCGCTAATCATCGTTCGGTTTAGCGCCTGGTCCAGGCTGGTCGAGAAAGTATCCGTCCGCTGTACGAGGCGCACCATCAAGGCGCTCATCTGTTGGTCGCCCATGCGCGTTTGCGCTTGAGCCATTCCAACGACCGGACTCAACCCGATCAGGGCCACCATTAAAGCGATCGAAACTGTTCTGCTCATTTTTCTCATTTTGATTCTTCCTCTGCGATCTAATCGCTCGGCGCCACGGCTCCACCGTCGCGCGCGTCCCAGTGGCTTACTTTCAACCTGCCGTTCCATTCGATTCATCGAACTGCTGGAAAGGTTGTGAGCATTAGTTGTGCCACAGGATCTAAGACGGATTTTCGTCCAAAAATTGCCGTCGGACTGCTTTTCTGGTGGGGAAGTAGACGAAATCGGGTAGTAATTTTGCCGTTGGAAGCAGGGTGATAAAGACGTAAAGCGAAAAATTCGAGATCGATTCTTGACGGCGCGTCTCGGCACGGGTCATAAACACGCGGACCACGTATTCACCATTTTCCGGCAGGATTCCGGTCCATTCTTGCGTTTCAGCATTCTTGGTGGGCTTTCCATTGACCGAATGCAGGACCAGATTCGTGGCGGGATTGTCCGGGTTCAGCTTCAAGATCATGGTCTCGCCGGCCCGGGCGCGCATGATGAAATCCTGGTAGGCATCGCCTTTCACCCGCCCGGTCACGGTGCAGGAATGGGTGCCGCGCTTGAACTGCACGCGCTGCGGAACGCCTTGACCGAATGTCATCGTCGCCCCGACCGAGCAGATCATCAGTACCGCAGAAATGAAATATCGTGTAAACATGCCAATTACCATAGAGTTTTAATTGATCCGAAAGTCGATACTAACGAGATTCCAGATGCCGCGACAAGCTTTGCCGTTGGCTCTAAAATGCGTTTTGGGGTTCTGGCCGTCATAATCGGAAACGTCAGCGGCGGGTTCTCAAAGTTTCTTAGCGCCCCAGCGCCTTCACGCGAAATATCACATTCAGTTCACATCTCGATTCCCAGGTAAGTTGCAAGTTCACGCCAAGCCGCCAAGTTCGCAAAGATCGCAAAGATAAGGGAGAATTGCGACTAATCATGATTCAGTTAGTTTCAGACAAGAAATCTGATTCCAGTTTAACTCTTCGCACCCTGGGCCTTGAAGCGAGGGGACATCGCGAGATCACCGTCGATTTTGACGATGCCGCGTTGGCGACAGAGGCTGCGATATTCCTCATCTTCATAGCGGATTACTTGGAGACGACTGGAAACCAAATTCAATCGGGCGAGACCATGGCTTACGGATACTGGTTAGTAAAATTCGAAGCGATCGAAACAGATGCCTTAGAAGTTTGGGAATACGATGATGAGACCATTGACTTCGCTAAGGGAGCTTCCTTAACGCTTCGATATTGGAAGGATCAACATGCTATTTGCGAGAAATATGGTGCTGCATTTGAGCCGCCTAGGCCAGATAGACTTACGGTCATTTCCCCAGGCGTTCTTGAAGGTTTGCCGGTGTACGGCGTGCGTTACCCGTCACCCAGTCACATGTCAGGGTGGTGGATCACTACTGACCAATACGACGGCAATATAAGCAACCTGACGCATGAGCACACCTATCACATTACCGCCGCTCGCCCAGAGCTAGCTCCTTATTTAGCTCTGCCTTATCGATATCGATTTGATCTTTCTGCCGGCAAATCTGTTTGGTTTGATGAGAAAATAGAAGCGGACGATTCGGACGAATCTGACGATACGGATAAGGGCCAACCTAATCGTTGAAATTGCGGCATCCAAGGGGACGTCGATTGCCTGGTCATACGTAGGTTTAAGTATGAGCGATAACGTGAGCGATAACCAATATCAAAAGGTGATGTTTAAGCTTGAGAAGGATTCCGACGGGTATCCTCCGGACGACTGGGAATCCATATGGGCCTATGAAACTTCTACAGGGCAGTATTGTGTGGACAATATACCATTCTTTGTTCGCGGCTTGAGTCTTGGTGACATTGTTTCAGTTGACCGGAAAGGAAATGAACTCCATTTTAAAGACGTTATTTCACCATCAGGACACAGCGTGCTGCGCGTAGTTGTTTTTGATCGCTCAAGGATGAAAGAATTGCACGACGATCTTGCGCAACTCGGATGTTCAACTGAGCAAAGTCATTTACCAAGTTTACTCGCTGTGGACTGCCCTCCAACCGCGAACCTCAGTAAGGTGATTGATTTTTTGTCAAAGGGGGAGACCAACGATTATTGGTCCTACGAGGAGGCGTCAATTAGAAGTCCGGGGCCAGGCTTAGACGATAACCCGACCTGTTAGCCTCCGTTGTCGTCAGCTGAAGTGCATCGACCAGTTAAAATAGAGGGCGGTTATTCCATTGGATCCAGCGCCCATTATCCTTGAATTCCGACTCAGGTCTTTATCGACCGCCCAGGTTGCACAAGCGGTTACCGCCACCAAGGGTCAACCTGGCCCCAAGCAGTTTACGAGTTAAATAGGCTCGAGGATCGATCATCATGTCAGATAATACTTTCACTGTGTACGGGGACTATTACGTAGAGATTTGGTTTCCGGTCGAACCGGATAGTGATGGATTTCCCTCTGATATTCGATGGGAACAATTAATGGCGAGCCCGGTCGTCGAGGATGAGAATTTTTTTCAATTGGAAAGCATTCCCTTTTATCTCAAGAACGTTTCGCGAGGTGACATCGTTGAAGCGTTAGAAAGGCCGGGAAACGAGCTTGACGGTGTCAGCCGATTCGAGTTTGAAAAAGTCATTTGCCGAGGGGGACATAATACATACCGCTTATTACTCAAAATGACTCACGTCGACGACCCTAGTTATACTGAAAACGAACTCCTAAGTCTGGGGCTTTGCGTCGAATCTCAGTTTGGAGACTTCTTTGCAGTGGACGTCCCAAACTCGGTCGATCAAGGTGCGATTGATGCTTTTCTGATTTCCGGAGTCAAGTCAGAGCGGTGGGGTATGCAGGACGGATTTATTAACGAAGATTCTGTCCAAATTCTCAAGTAGTTAGATTGAGTATTTCCCATCGCAGATTTCGTCTAAGTACCTTACCTGAAGGTTGGGTTTCGGCCGCAAGTCGTGCACCCTCCCGATCACGGTGCAGGCATAAGTACCACGCCGGAACTGAACCTGCGGCGGAACGCCTGGAGCGATTGCCATCGTCGCGCCAACCGAACAGATTGTCACTAACGCAAAAATGAAATATCGTGAAAAAATGCCGTTCACCATAAAGCCCACTCAACCCGAAGGAGCGATATTAACGAGATTCCAAATTCCGCGACAAGCCTTGCCGTTGGCTCATAAATACGTAATCCGATGCCCGGTGGGTTCATTCCGCTCAAAAATTCAAGCTTTGGGTGCCTTTCCTTTGCGTCTTTGCGCCGCAACGCCTTTCCGTGACAGATCACTTTCAATTCCAATCTAGACTCTCATGTAAGTTACAAGTTCGCGCAAAAGCGCCAAGTCGCAAAGTTGGCACAAATAAGGGAGAATTGCGACTAGACATGATTCAATTTGTTTCTGAAAAGAGATCCGATTCCAGTTGTACTCTGAGTACGTTGGGTCTGGAAGTTAATGGACATAAGGAGATCCTCGTCGATCTTGATGATGTCGCGTTGGCTTCTGAGGCCGAAAAATTCCTTAAACATATAACGGATTACTTTGAGACGACTGGAAATCAAATTCAATCAGGCGAGACGATGGCCTATGGATACTGGTTGGTAAAATTCGAAGCGGTCGAATCGGGTGCGTTAGAAGTTTGGGAATATGACGCTCAGGCTATTGACTTCGTTAAGGGTGCTTCATTAACGCTTCGATACTGGAAGGATCAACATGATATTTGTGAAAAGTATGGCGCAGCTTTTGAACCGCCTAGGCCGGATGTACTTACGGTTATTTCCCCTGGCGTTCTTGAAGGATTGCCGGTGTATGGCGTGCGTTACCCGTCACCTGGTCACATGTCGGGGTGGTGGATCACTACTGACCAATACGACGGCAATCTAAGCAACCTGACGCATGAGCACACTTATCACGTAACCGCCGCTTGCCCGGAACTATCGCGCTATCTGGCTCTGCCCTATCGTTTTTGTTTTGATCTTTCCGCCGGAGAAGCTGTTTGGTTTGATGAAGAAATAGAAGATGACAACCCTGATATCGGTGACCATTGAGTTGGTCGATAGATTGGCAACGACCAAGCCTCGGTCGCCCGCTTCGCGGGCTCAGGAGACTACAACAAACATCGACTACCCACAGCTCGCGGACTCGCAATGGACTTTATTCTGCCGCCCGCTTCGCAGGCTGTTGAGTGGTTTCTTCCGACGAGCGATTGGCGGTAACGTGCTGTACCGGTTCGCTCAGGCAACTGCCTTTTTATCCCATCTAATGTGTTTTGAACTAGACCATCCGCTATCGCAGGTCGTACTGACCTCCCGACTCCCGACTCCCGACTCCCGACTCCCCGACGTTCGACTCCCGACGTTCGACTCAGGACTAAAGGATCCTGACTCAGGACACCCGACTCCGACTCCCGGCCCCACGCGCTTCGCGCTGAGCCTCGCGCCTTACTTATCAAGTTCAACTGATTTATCATGATTCATGCCAGGTTTTTCTTTAAGGAGCCATGATCATGAGTGAAGTGGAAACGAAAGCAGTCGTAAGATTTGCCCAGGACGACTTTTTTATTGGTACAACCCCAAGCGGCAACTCGCAACTCTTAGACGTTGACCATGACCGGGCCAGCGCCCCCACCCCCGTGGAATTGCTATTGATCGCGTTGGGCGGATGCACCGGTGTCGATGTAGTTTCAGTGTTAAAAAAGAAGCGCGAGGACGTTACCGGATACCGCGTGGAAGTGTCGGGCGAACGGCGTGATGAACACCCGCGCCACTTTACCAAAATGACGCTGCATCACATCATCGAAGGCCGTAACGTCAATCCCGCCGCGGTAGCGCGGGCGATTGAATTATCGGAAACGAAATACTGCAGCGTCGCCGCTACGTTTCGCCCGACGGTCGAGATCATATCTACGTTTGAAATTATCGAGGAAGAGAATCGATCCGCCTAACCGATCGGCGATCAGTACAGGTCATTTATGTCGAAGCGTTTATTGTTGGTTGTTTGTTTGCTAATGGGTTTGTTGGGGCCGGTGAGCGGAGCTTCAGCGCGGCCAGTACAGACCGATTACAGTCTGGCGGCGATTCGCCGGGCCGATCAGGCGGGCCGCACCGCAGACGGCAAGTTGGAACAACTCTCGTCCATCGAACATGTGCGCCGGGGCAGTATCTACCAAGTCAACCGGGCGTTTCCCGAAGCCCGCGAACATTGGCAGGCGATCCTGGATCGTTATCCCAATGACCCCGCCGTGGCTAACGCCCTATTCGGTATGGGGCGGTCCTACTTTCAAGAAAAGAGTTACGACCGGGGGTTACCGTTCCTGATCCAGGTGGCCAATCGATTTTCGGATCGGATGGAAGGGCGCGACGGTTTGTATTTCGAAGCCTCGACACTATTGCGCGTCGGGCGCGCGGAAGAGGGCGCGCGGCGGTACGAAGATTATGTAAAGCGATTTCCCAACGGCGAAAAGATCGATATGGCGTTTCTGAACGTCATCGACACCTGGCGCGAAGCGGGCAAACCGCAAGAGGCTATCCGTTGGATCGCGCTGGCGCGTCAGCGGTTTCCGCGGTCTTCAACCGAAGTTAACGCGGTCTTTGCTCGGTTGCGTTTGGACCTTTCCGGTCGCGATTGGAATCACGCGGTTCAGACGGCCGATGATTTGCGCGCCATGTCGTTTCCGTCGGGATCCATGACGAACTACTCGGAAGTCGCCTTCTTGCGCGCCTACGCGATGGAGCAGGCGGGTCGAAAGGCCGATGCGATCACGGCCTATTTTGGCGTCGCCGATACCGGCAGTTCCTACAGTGGTGCCCTGGCTTCGGATCGGTTGCTGGCCTTGGTTGATGGCGACCAGCGGCCGGCCGTTTGGGACCGCATCGCGAAATCTCGCGCGGCGATCATGCGCAGCGCTTCGCTTTACCCCGCTCCGTTCCGGGACGATATCCTTCGTTCCGCGCGTCCGCGCCAAGTCGATCCCCGATTGATCTTGGCGATAATGCGGATCGAAAGCGGTTTTCGACCGAACAGCAAATCGCCCGCCGCCGCGCGTGGGTTGCTGCAGTTCACTCCCGACACCGCGATGAAATATACGGCGCGAGTCGGCCTGCGCGATTTTCGCGAGGACGATCTGTACAAACCGTCAGTTTCGATCCTGCTGGGCAGCGAATACTTGGCTGAATTATTCGAATTATTTCCCCGCTTGCCCGAGGCCGTCGCTGCTTCGTATAACGGCGGTGAAGATAATGCCGCGCGTTGGTTAAAGCGATCGAAACAGAACGATCCGGGATTGTTTGCCGCCGAAGTGGGATTCGCCGAGACCAAAGATTATGTGTTCAAGGTGATCGCGGGTTACCGGGCGTACAAGGTGCTTTACACGGAAGACTTGCGGCGCACCTTCTAGTCGTTCAGTTCGGGTAACCAAAATCGGGTAGGTTCGTGGTTTCAATAACCGCGAACCTACCCGATCTGCTGTCTAGAGGAGAGTTCAACCACCGGTTCAATTACGGTTCCGGGCTGTAGGTATGTCCGTCGAACCCACTCGCCCGTTCGCGCCGTCCTAGGGTATCCGGCGGCGAATAACGCGGCAGTATTCCCAATCGCACGAGTGATTCGCGATACTCGTAACGCATCGTCACCTCGGCCGTCGGCCGCGACTCGAGGTCCAAATTGACCCAGGTCACTTCATGCTGTTGGTTCCGGCCAATACCCGTAGCCGCGGATTCGTCATCCGGCATCGGATAGGTCGATCCCGTACGGCTTTTCGCCGCGTTGTTATCGCGACCAGCGGTCGGAGCATCACTGCTGCGGCGTTCGGACTGTTCATCCCGTGAGACTGACGGTGGACGATAGATCGGTACCGCCCGGCGTTCCCGGAAAAAGACGGCCGAGATCACGCCCAGGTTTGCCGTCTGGCCGATCTTGGCGCCATAGGAATTACGTTCGGTAGTGAAATAGAACTGCCGGGCGCGGGAACCGCTGACCTGCCAACCACTGATCGTAATGCTGGAATACGGTTCGATGACCCATTTGGCGGCGCCTTCGGCCGAGGTGCGGCGGGCATCGATCGTGTTCAAACCATCCACGGAAAGGGCCACGGCGACGCGTATTCCCAATGGGTTACGAATACGCAGGGAATACTCTTGGCCTTCAACGGCTTCGACATAACGGCGGCCGCGGCCGAAATAGGTTTCGCGCGGGTAACCGTTGACCAGAACTTCGACCTCGAAATCACCCTGATAGGCCCGGTCGGGCATACGTCCTTCGGGCGGGTCGATACCGATCGGCGGATTTTGACCTCGATTCGCGCTCGTCGTTGAACTAGCACTCCAGGCGATGGCCACGCCGGCGACCGCAATCGCTAAAATCGCCAATAAAACTCTAGATCTTCCCATGACAGAAATCCTCCTCTAATGATCCTAAACTAGGAACGGACGGTGAAGAAGTATCTTGCGGATAAAACTTAATAGTTTGTTCAGGTTGGTAGTACCGGCCTTCAGCCCGGTTTTTTGCCCTTCGAAAGAAGAAATCTGCGGAGCCCACTCAAATGGGTGACGAAACGAAAGCGTCTGCCGCCCAAAAAACGGGCTCCGACGTGTTTGCGCTCACCGTGGGCTCCGCAAAGCCTGCGCCCACGGCTATTCCATGCCGCCCAAAAAGCGGGCTGGTTGACCATAAACTCCAAATTTGATTCTTATTCAACAGCAAACTCCAAGACTTGCGGCTCTGCCGCCCGATGTGCGGAAAGGTTCCACCTTTCCGGGTGAGTATGGTTTAGTTTTCGCGGCTACGCCGCCGTTGGACATAGCCCCAAATTGATCCAAGTGGGCCCGCCCAGCGAGGCATAAACATCTCGCTAATCGGGCGACAAAGCCACTGATTTTTTGACCTCTGGCTTACTGGCTAATTGTCGCCGAGATAATCCGAACGAAATGACACCCGGCGCGTTAATGTTCAGAGTTAGATTCGCGTCTGAACTACACTTGTTGATCGCATTTGCAATTATGAACAAACTCGCTCTTCTCGTTGCCGTGTCCGCGCTGATGGCGCTTATCCTCGGTATATATTTGTACAAAAGGCACCCGGTTGTGTTGAAAGTCGCGGTTGGTTCGGCCCGGGTAATAAATTCAAGAATTCAGACGGCGGTTCGTATTGATGGAATAGATCGACCCGACGCTCAATGTTTCGCGGTCAACTCGAGCTTTCATGGCCAGCCGACCGATCTGGTCATTTTGGTTTTGCCCAATGATCGAACAGCATCGGGGGTAGATCCCATTGTTGTGGACCGCGGGAACCGAAGCGTAGGTTCAGTGAACTCAAATGAACTCGATTATTATCTACTTTGGGGCAAGTACTTGTTTCAATCAGAATCCGGCAGCACTTATGTTTCGTTTGGAAGTGCCAAGGGATACGAACAAGATCCGCAATTAAGAATCTCCGATCACACGATCGATTTCATTCTTCCTGCTGATTATCCGTTGAATGGCGGAAAGTCGGTTAACATTGAATTTTGAATGGACTTCGACCGGCCGGGAAGTCAGTACCACCCTACGATAGCGGATGGTCAGGTAACTACGGAGTCGAAATCCACATTCAACTGCAAATTGAAACTGCCTAGAGTCGCCCATCCGCTATCGCAGGTGGTACTGACCTCACCGCCACGCGGCTCCCGGCCCCGCGCGCCTACATCCCCAACTCCTGCAAAATCGTATGGATTGCGTCAACCACCACCGGATGGGTCAGGTCGCGCGGCCGGGGCAGGTCCATCTCCAATACTCGCCGGATGGTGGCGGGCCGGTCGGAAAGCACTACGACGCGGTCGGCCAATTGGGCGGCTTCTTCAATATCGTGGGTCACCAAAATCACGGTGCGCGGGCGCTCGTTAAGCATCCGCACTAGCTCACCCCGCAAGCGCAGCCGGGTCAGATAGTCCAAGGCCGAAAACGGCTCGTCCATCAACAAGATGTCGGATTCGCCGGCCAGAGCCCGCGCCAACTCGACCCGCTGCTTCATCCCGCCCGAGAGTTGATGCGGATAGTGCCCGGCGAATCCAGGCAGCTTGATCAATTCCAGCATCGCCGCCAATTGACGCTTTTTCTCTTCGATATCGGGAAGGTCGCGCAGTCCCAGCGAGATATTCTCGGCCACGGTAAGCCAGGGGAACAGCCCATCGTGTTGATAGACCATGCGCATTAGACCCGTGCACTCCAGTGTCCCGTCGGTAGGCGGCATAAACGCCGACAACAAATTCAAGAGCGTCGTCTTGCCGCAACCAGACGGCCCAACCACCGCCAGGAACTCACCGCGTACGATCTCCAAGTTTAGGCGGGAAAACACCTCAACGTCTCCGAACGCCATGGAAACGTCCTGCAGACGGATGGGTTTATCGTTCATAGCCCCACCTTACGCTCGGGATCCGCGTCAGCAAGGTTAGCAACCGGTCGATCAGCACGCCGATCAGACCGATCACGATCATTCCCACCACCAACAGGTCCATCCGTAGCCCATTGCGCGCATCCCAAATGGCAAAGCCCAATCCGTCGCGGCCGGCGATCATTTCCGCCGCCACCACAACCAACCACGAAAGGCCCGCGGTAACACGTAATGTCGTAATGATCTGGGGCGCAATTGCGGGCAACGTGACCTGGGTCAGGATCTGTCCCTCGGTCATGCCGTAATCGCGCGCTACGCGAAAATAGACGGTCGGGATGCTGGCGACGCCGGAAACCGTCGCAAGCACGATCGGGAAAAACGCGGCCATGAAAATAAGAAAGATGGCCGGCATATCGCCGATCCCAAACCACAAAATCGCAAATGGAATCCAGGCCAAAGGCGAAAGGTTGCGGAAGAAATTCACTGCGGGCAACAAAGCTGCGCGGGCCAGAGCAAATTGGCCGAGAACCAGCCCGAGCGGAATGCCGGTCAGGACGGCCAAACCAAAGCCGGACGCCACGCGAAAGAGGGAAGCGATCAGGTCGCCAAACAGCCGGCCGCTTTTAAGTTCGGCTCCAAATCCCCGCAGGACGGATATTGGTGTGGGGAACGACGATTCTGGAAACACGTTAAACCGCGACAGCGCCAGCCATACGAGTATCGCTGCGATCAATACCAGAATGGGAAGGGCAACCTTGCTGCTTCGGGGTATTTTCTTTGCCATTTGGAACATTAGACCTAGCGCTAAATCGTTGCATATTAACACATTGAAGGGTGACGCGGTTTCGTTTAGAGCATTAAGATGAGGTTAAGGACCAGGCCGAGCTTAAGCGCCAACCCTCGATCCGGCTCGGCCGCTGACCCGTGCGGTGAGGCTTGCCTCACCGAGCCGCTTTCCCCCTGGCGGCTTGCCGCGAATGTTCTTTTTCCCGCC
>JBDSEC010000659.1:0-4116 GCA_039920205.1 Pyrinomonadaceae bacterium | reverse complement strand
CGTGGCTTGCGCGCCGAGAACGCGGCGAAATACGAATTGGCCGAACAGTTTTATTCACGCGCTAATACGTTGGATCCGGCCGACCCCACACCGTTGCGATATTTGGGTGAGCTTTACCGGCATCATCTCGGTCACTGGGACCAAGCGCGCGTTGCTTTCGATCAGATCTTGGCCATGCCAAATGCCGATCCGCTATCTAGGGCGGTAGCGCTACATGGTTTGGGCAAAATGACGATCCACGATGGCGACTTCAAAAAGGGGCTGCAGCTGATGGAGCAGTCCGCGGAAGTGTATCCCTTGGCGCTGGCCTACCGGAATTTGGCCGTTTATTGGAATTCGGAACACGAATTTGCCAAGGCCGACGAATACACCCAGAAAGCGCTGGCGTTGGATCCGAAGGATCCTTACAACTTGGTCTTCTCGGCCGTGTATCTGGCGATGTCTGGCAAGAAAGAGGAGGCGCTAAAGATCGCGCAAAGCAACATAAACCTTTTACCGGCTTCGTACAATTTGGCCGCCATTTATGCTCAGAATGGTCGCAAAACCGAAGCGCTGGCTTTCTTGAAACGCCACTTCTTTACATACGAGCGTTATCGATCGGTCCGGGAAAAGGAAATGATGGAGGCGCGCGTGGACGCCGTGTTCGATTCGCTCCGTCACGATTCGGCTTTTATGGCTTTGACCAGTGGCGCTGACGGAAAACTGCCGATGCCCATGTCGCCGCGCGAAGCGGCTGAGCAGAAATGAAGACTATTGTCGCTTGCCGTCCAGGTTTCGGTTGGGTCGTAAAGATCGGAAATTGCGCCATTGGTTGATCAGCGAACTAAAGTGGTTGTGGCTCAAACCCACGGCTAATTCGGACAAGTGCTGGGAAACAACTCCAGGCCGGCACGTGCCCGAGGTGTTACTAAAGGTTACAATGTTCGACGTTCCTCGCGGAACGTTTCAATCCTCATTGAGCGCGCGGGTTCTTACTCAAAAAAAAGCAGCGGCCGAAGCCGCTGCTTACTCTCAACTTTCAGCGATCAATTATTCACTGTACGGCGACGCGCGTTACGACCAGCACTACCCGCATGGTCTGCGGCCGGCGATCGTACACGGCGGGCACAAACGCGGCGTCTTTACGCAACGCATCTTGAAAGTCAGAAAGCATACGCGGGTCGCGCGGCGGTTGGACGACATCAGCGAGCGACGCGATGCCATTGCTGAAAACATCCGCGACCACCACCATATCGTCATCACCCAGATTTCGCGCCGTGTTCATCGACAAGGCAGCCAGTGCGCCTTGGGGATTCAAACTAGGAGATTCCGGCGAATAATCGGAACGACGCGCAGCGAAGTGTTCGGCGGTTATCGGCTGAGTTACATCGTAACCGGTCGTAACTTGAAAACGGGTCTCGGTATTACGGCTGGCCCGGTCAAAGGCGCGAAACGTCGTTAGCGAAGAACGAAGCCCGGCGAACATCATCGCAAACAGAATGAGTGAAGCAAATGTACCTACGGTGTAGGGCATCAGGCGCGGCTGCAACCAATGTTTGATCAGTTCGACCGGGCGGAGGCGCGGCTGTTTCTTAACCGCGGCGGCTTCTATAAAAATTGCGTCAGTTATGGCCGCGCTCAAATTCATCGGGATCGCGGGCCGTGGAACAGATTGCATTCCACGTACGATCGACCGCATGCCGGCCAGCTCCGCCCGGCAGACCGGACAGACATTAAGATGACCGTCGCACAAACCACGCTCGCCGTCGGGCAGAGCGTCATCTAGGTAAAGCGATAAATTCGTCGAAAATACTTCGCAGTTCATACTAATTTCGCCGGATGAAAAATGCCTTTCAAATCCAGACCGCTCCCCAGCACCCTAGGCCGAACGGCATTTAACATCCGGATGTTTGTGAATGGCTGACCGGCCCCGGCTGCCAACCCTTTCTCGCGAAAGGGAAGGCAAGTGATCGGCATACCGAACTTCAGATCTTGGTTTCGAACCAACGGCTTCCCCGCGAGCATCAACGGGGTGTTGCTGGCCACGTTTTCAAACCGCTTGAAACCGTTAGAGCGAAACCAAGGTTGTCTTCCGTCCCGGCGCTTTTCATCACTTCGACCCATTTGGCACCGTGTTTCTCAGTGAAACCGGGGCGGGACAACCATTCACAAAATCAAAGACCAAAAACCGGCGCCAACTTGCGGCGCAATTCCAATCGCCCGCGCGCCAATCGCGACTTTACCGTACCCATCCCTATCTCTAAGGTGGCGGCGATCTCGTCGTAGCTCAACCCCTCAAGATCCCGCAAGATCACGATCTCGCGATACGAACGGCTGAGCGTTTTCAAAGCGGCACGGATCGCGGCTTCGCGTTCGTGCTCCAAAGTTTCGCCTTCCGGGCTTAGCGACGTGCGATCTTGCAGCCGTGCGCTCAGCGGTTCATCCCGCGTGCGGTCACGGTCATCTAATGAAACCGTGACGTCCTTCCGCCGCCGCCGCCACCAACGCCACCGATTACGGGCGTGGTTCATTGCGATCCGGTAAAGCCAAGTTTTCAGATCCGCGTCGCCCCGGAATCGGCCGATATGGCGAAAGGCACTCAAAAAGGTCTCTTGCGTCAGATCGCGGGCCTCTTCCGGGTCCTCGGTCAAACGGTAAAGCAGTGCGTAAACATCGCTCGACCGTTCGTTGACCAACCGCTCAAACGCTATCGGATCGCCACTTTTCAATCGATCTAGGAACGAATTCTCCCCGGTCGGGCGCGCTGCCTCTAAGGCCGCCAATGCGGCCTGCTCCAGTTCCGCTTGCCCGTTCAGGGCCATTGGTTCTCCGAAGCTGCTCACCGTATTCCCCCGGCCTCGGGGCGCTCGAAAAGAGCTAACTGCAGCTCCCCGTGTCCCAGACCATAACTTAGATACCACCGAACTCGTATTTGTTCCCTATATTTTTTGACGGCGGCGGGCTGGCGGTAAATCGAGCCTATCACCGCGTTTTTATTGGCGTCAATGATATTATTGGGTACCTTGACAACCCGTGTAGCGACCGTTAGAGTTGAAAATTCGCCCATCATACCAATTAAAGAACGGGCCCTCCTTTGGGGTCTTGCGTGAGGAAAATAAGTGGCAGGATATAGAAAGAAGCGGGAACGTGAGCTAAAGAGCCAGATCGGTCACGTTGAGACGGTCAAAAAGATCGAAGCCGTCGGTAAAAAGCTGGAAGGTAAAGGCCGCACGATACTGATCGTTTTGATCGCGGTTGCGGTCGTGGCCGCGGGCGCATTATTCCTTTTCCGCCGTTCAGCGCGTAAGGCGGACGAAGCACGGGCAGCGATGGGCGCGGCCTTGAAGATCCAGGACGCAAAGGTTTCGGCCACGCCGGAACCGGGTTCGACCGACCCCACCTATCCCACCGAGAAAGAGCGTGCCGAAAAAGCAATAGTGGCATTTCAAGATGTTGCCAATCGTTTTGGCGAGCCCTATCACACGAACGCGCTTTATTTCATCGCGGTTAATCGATTGGTCACGGAACGTCCGAAAGGGCTTAGTGAACTAGACGGGTTAACCAAGAACGGTGACGTCTCGATCGCAACTTTGGCAAAATATGCGTTGGCGCAGGCGAAGGAAGCCGACGGTGACCTCGCGGGCGCTGGAGCGCTCTATGCCGATCTGGTGAAGGTCAATAACCCATTAGTGTCAGCCGACACGGCGAACATCGCGCTGGCGAATGTCCTGAACAAGCAAGGCAAGAAACAGGAAGCGTCGGATATTTTATTCAAGATCGCCAGTGATGGCCGCGTGGCCAAGGATGCGGAAGGCCTGCCCAAACAGCCTACGGGCACATCGCGCGCGGCGGCTGACAAACTGCAAAAGATCGATCCCGACCGTTACGCGCAGTTGCCACCGGAACCCCCGCCACCGGGTGGACCGATGGGCGGCCCCGGCGGCGGATTACCGATCGGGTAGAGATAAATTAGTTGGTTACGAACGAGCCTAGATGCGGATCTGGGCTCGTTTTCTTTTTGGGGGCGGGGGTTGAGAATACGTAGTTCGTCCTTCATAAACCATGAATGAACGAAAATGTGGTTCTATACGTCCAACTCTTGAAATCGGCAACCAGGGCTCCATTAGGAGCCAAATA